>NZ_JBHVGU010000004.1:0-38962 GCF_042800575.1 Streptomyces sp. NPDC057616 | reverse complement strand
CGTTCTTCCCTCCCCCTGTCCCCAGGGGTGTGTGACGACCACCCACCCCTCGCATAGTCCAGGTGCTCACCCCTACCCACACCCCCCCCCTCTCCTTCTTCGGTCCCCCCGCCTCGCGGGGGAAATCAGCGCCGGTGGCCGACGGGGCGCTTCGGGGCGGGCTTCTTCGGCGCCTTCTTCTTCGGGGCCGGGGCGGGCCTGTGGGACTTCTTCACCGGGGCGATCTTGTGGAAGCTCATCGTGTTCTCCTTCGCTTTCGCGTCGTTCGCTTTCGACATGGAAAACACTACGGCATTACCGAAGGCGAAAAAGCCAATTCGCCTTAGACGTCAATAAGATTCGATGTGAGTTACCTCTGAAAACAAAAACTCAGACGGCGGCGGGAACCGAACCCGTATTCACACAGGACTTATCCGACGGCCAGCCCCGCGCCCTCGATCCGCACCCTGATCCCGTCCTTCTCCACGCGCACGTCCTTGAGCCGCAGCGCGCCGCGGTGCGGTGCGGGCAGCCGGAAGCCCAGGGACAGCCGGTCGGCGAGGACGGGGCGGGTGAGCCGGGGCAGCTCGTTCAGCAGGGCCGGGTCGAGGCCCAGGCGCTTGAGCAGGGCGGGGTGCTCCAGCGCCAGGTCGATCAGGTTCAGGCGCATGGCCCGGTGGACGAAGCGCGGTGTGCCGGTCACCCGTGCCAGCTCGTCGTCGGAACGCAGGGCCTCGCGCACGACGGAGTCGGGCACGCCGAGCCGGCGGATCACCGCCGGGACCGAGAACAGCGCCTTCGCCTTGCGTTTCTCGTGCGCGAGACGGGCGACGGAACGGCGGGTCAGATGCAGGCCCTCGGTGGACCGGGTGCCGGGCCGGTAGGTCGCCAGGTCCCCGATGTCCAGCTGCATGCCGCCGATCTGCGTGGCGATGCCGTGGTCGCCGTCGCGGCCGATGCGGGCGTCGGCCCGCAGCCGCAGGTCGTGGCCGGCCACCGGGAAGGTGCCGCGGGCCAGCACACGGTCGTGGCCGCGGCCGGTGAACGTGACCTGAGAGGCGCCGAGTTCACGGTTGAGGTCGGCGAAGGAGAGCAGGACGTCGCCGTCGAGCCGGGGAATACCCGCGCCCCGTACGGACGTCGGCCCGTCGGGGGCGTCCAGCCGTACGTCGTGCGCGGTCGCCGTGACCTTGGCGAGCGTGACCCGGTCGGCCGCCACGTCCGGCACGGTCACCCGCACCGAGTGCAGCCGCCCGTCGGCGAGTTGGGTGAGGAAGGGAAATCCGGCGATCTCCACCTCGGGCGCCGCGGTCAGCTTCATCCGGTCCTTGAGGACCTCGGCCGCGCGGTGCTCGGCGTACAGCAGGGCCCAGCGGTCGGCGAGGGTGAGGAAGGCGGTGAGGACGCAGAGGCCCGCCACCGCCTTGAGTGCGAAGGGCAGTCCGGCGAGGCGGCCGCGTTTGCGGCGGCGGCCGCCTCGCCGGTGGTTGGGCGGGGCCCAGGGCTCCTCGTCCTCCTCACCCTCGTTCGCGACAAAACCGTCGAAGGTGTCAAAGATGTTTATACCGGCATGCGTCGATATGTGGGGGGTACGCATCGAACCATCCGACCATGCGCACCGGCCCCACACGCAACCTCTACCGGGCCTGTGCGAGCTAGCTCACGATCGTGATCCGGCCAGGCACGGGCGGCGAAATCGGGCTCGACGCCGAGGAGTTGGCCGTCAAGTACTTCTCCAGGGCCGTCAGGTCGTCGGTGCCGACGAGGTCGTTCGTGCCCTGCCCGAGCGTCGTGAAGCCGTCGCCGCCGCCGGCGAGGAAGCTGTTGGTCGCGACGCGGTAGGTGGCGGCCGGGTCGATCGCGGCGCCGTTCAGCCGGATCGAGTCGGTGACGACCCGGTCCGCGCCGGTCTTCGTCAGGTCCAGGGTGTACGTCAGGCCCGACGACGGCTGGAGGACCTTCGGGGAGCTCGCGTTGGCGCCGCTCACCTGCTCCTTGAGGACCTGGACCAGCTGGGCACCGGTGAAGTCCTGGAGGTTCACGGTGTTGGAGAACGGCTGCACGGTGAAGCCCTCGGCGTAGGTCACCACGCCGTCGCCCTCGCTGCCGGTGGCCTTGTAGGTCAGGCCCGCCCGCACGCCGCCCGGGTTCATCAGCGCGAGGTCGGTCTCCGGGTCCAGCTCCTTGCCGTACGCCAGCTGGGCGTCGGCGATGAGGTCGCCCATCGGGGACTCGGTGCCGGCGTTCGGCACGTCGGCCGAGATGTAGCCGATGGGGCGGTTGCCGATCGGCGCCGCGAGGGTGTTCCACCTGCCGATCAGCTCGGTCATGTCGGGCGCCTTGGCCACGGTCCGGGTGACCACGTGGTTCGCCGACTTCACCGACGTGCGCGCGATGTCACCGGTGACGCGGTCGTACGTCAGCGTGGTGTCCGTGTAGAGGCGGCCGAAGGACGCGGCCGAGGTGACCATGCGGGGTTTGCCCGACGGGTCGGGGATCGTGCAGACGTACGCGTTGTGGGTGTGGCCGGTGACCAGGGCGTCCACGGCCGGGGTGATGTTCTTGGCGATGTCGACGATCGGGCCGGAGATGCCGCTGCCCGCGCCCGCGGCGTCGCAGTCGTAGTTGTACGCCCCGGAGGCCGGGAAGCCGCCCTCGTGGATCAGCGCCACGATCGACTTCACGCCCTGCTTCTGCAGCACCTTGGCGTACTTGTTGATCGTCTCGACCTCGTCCTTGAACTTCAGGCCCTTGACGCCCTCGGCGGAGACGACGTCCGGGGTGCCCTCCAGCGTCACGCCGATGAAGCCGACCTTGACGTCCTTCTTCTTCCAGACCCAGTACGGCCTGAGGATCGGCCGGTCCGTCTTCTCGTCGAGGACGTTGGCGGCGAGGTAGGGGAAGTCGGCGCCCTTGAACTTCTTGTCCGTGTAGCAGCCGTCGGTGGGGTGGCAGCCGCCGTTCTGCAGGCGTGCCAGCTCCTTGGCACCCTCGTCGAACTCGTGGTTGCCGACGGAGGTGACGTCCAGGTCGAGCTTGTTCAGCGCCTCGATGGTGGGCTCGTCGTGGAAGAGGCCCGAGATCAGCGGGGAGGCGCCGACCATGTCGCCGCCGGCCGCGGTGATGGAGTACGGGTGGCCCGTGCGGGCCTGGCGCAGATGGGTCGCCAGGTACTCGACGCCGCCCGCGTCGACGGTCTTCGTCGTGCCGTCGGGCTGGAGCTCGGTGACCCGCCCGGAGGAACCGGACGGCGGCTCCAGATTGCCGTGCAGGTCGTTGAAGGACAGCAGTTGCACGTCCTGGTAGCGGCCCGGGCCGTGGTGGCCGCCGCCCTTGGACTCGTGCGCGTCGGCCGGAAGCGCCGCGGCGAGCGCGCCGGCGGTGGCGAGACCGGCGGCCGCGGCGACCAGACGCAGCGTCCGTCTGCGGCGCGGACTCGGCTGGGAAGTGGCTGACATACGCCCCCCTGTGGGTCTGCTGAGGAAGTGGACCGTCCGGCGCAGAATAGGGTCAACGCGCGTAGCGCGAAAAGGGATAGGCGGTTACATCCTGGTTTCCCTTTGCCTCTCCCTTGACCCCCACTTTGCGGGTCCCTCCAATTACCCTCATACGCATGACCAGCGACGACACCGCCCGGCCCGGCCGGAACCGCTCCATCGAGACCTACTCCGCGCTGACCCCGGAGCAGACCGGGGCCGTGCTCTCCCTGCTCGCCGACGCCGCCCGCGAGGACGGCCAGCAGGCGGTGTCGGAACAGGGCCGCCTCCAGCTGCGCGGCGGGGTGCGCGAGGGCGTGTCCCATCTGCTGCTCAGCGCCGGTGACGAACTCGTCGGCTACGCCCAGCTGGAGGACACCGACCCGGTGGAGGCGCCGGCCGCCGAGCTCGTCGTCCACCCCGCGCACCGCGGGCAGGGGCACGGGCGGGCGCTGGGCTCGGCACTGCTCGCCGCCTCCGGCAAGCGGCTGCGGGTGTGGGCGCACGGCGGACACGCGGCGGCACGGCACCTCGCGCAGGTCCTCGGCCTCACGCTCTTCCGCGAACTGCGCCAGATGCGGCGGTCGTTGCGCGACCTGAACCTGCCCGAGCCGGTCCTGCCCGCGGACGTCACCGTCCGCGCCTTCGTGCCCGGCACCGACGACGCCGACTGGCTCGCGGTCAACTCCGCCGCCTTCGCCCACCACCCCGAGCAGGGCTCCCTCACCCAGCGCGACCTCGAGGACCGCATGGGCGAGCCGTGGTTCGACCCGGCGGGCTTCTTCCTCGCCTTCCGCGGCGCGGAGCTCGTCGGCTTCCACTGGACGAAGGTCCACGCGGCGGAGGAGCTCGGCGAGGTGTACGTCCTCGGCGTCCGGCCGGGCGCGCAGGGCGGCGGCCTCGGCAAGGCCCTCACCACCATCGGCCTGCGCCACCTGGCGGCCCAGGGCCTGCCGACCGCGATGCTCTACGTCGACGGGGACAACAAGGCCGCGGTGTCGGTGTACGAGCGGCTGGGATTCATCACGTACGAGACGGACTTGATGTACCGGACGGAAACCTGATCAGGGCGGCCGGCCGGCGCCGCAGCGGCTCCGGCAGGCACAGCGCCCACAGCACCACCGCCCCCGCCAGCAGCCACGCCCACCGGTGGTGCGCCGCCGCCCAGCGCTCGTCCCCGACCGGGACCAGCAGGTCCCAGCGGTCGGGCAGCAGCAGCGGCGCGGCGACGGCCGTGAAGAGGAAGGCCGCCGCCACCGACGGGCCCGGCGCGGGTGCGTCGGTCAGGCGCATGGCCGCCGCGCCGGCCGCGAGGGCCAGCACGCAGGTGGCCGCCGCCTCCAGGGTCAGGGCGCCGACCGGGGGTCGCACCCGCTCCGGGACGAGGAGGAGCGCGGCCGTCCACCACAGGGCGGTGACCGGCGTGACGAGCGCGAGCCTGAGGGCCGTGCGCAGGGCGCGCCGGGTCGGCACCGTAGCGGTGGTGTGCCGGGCCGGGTCGTCCAGGAGGAAGGCCAGGCCCAGCGCGTGCGCGAGGATCGCGGTGCGCAGCAGGGTCAGGGCGAGCCAGGCGTCCGGAGCAGCGCCCGTCAGCCGCGGCGCCCCGGCGATCAGCAGCCCGAGGCCGGCTCCCGCCGCCTGCGCACGCCAGGGCAGCGCGCGCAGGACGGGGAGGGCCAACTGCCGTGTCACTCGCACTTGTCCGCCGCCTTCGGAGCGGTCGCACCCAGCAGCTCGGCGACCCGCGCGGTCGTCACCTTCGGCGCCGTCAGCTCCGCCCAGTGCGCCTGCACGCGCGCGGCGACCGCCGTGGCCGGGCGGCCCAGCAGCTCCCGTACGACATCGGTCTGACCGGCCGTCATGTCCATCGGGTCCGTCGGCGACAGGACGATCGCGGAGCCGGTCACGCTGTCGTCGAGGCGGACGTTGCGCAGCGAGGTCATCGGGTCGGGCAGATGACTCAGGGCGAGCCACATGACGGTGACCATCCGGCCGTCGCACAGCGAGCCGGCCGCCTTCTCGTCGCCCGTGACCAGCACGGCGGCGACGGCGGCGGAGAACTCGGGGACCCGGTTGCCGCCCCAGCCGGTGCCGACCGACACCTGGTGCGGGTTGGCGGACGGCTGGATCGCGGCGTCGCTGTCCAGGCCGTAGCGGACGTCGATGCGCTGCCGTACGACCAGGGGCTGGGTGCGGGCGGCGCCGCCGGCCGCGGACTGCACGTCGTGCACCACCGCGGCCCAGGTGTCCGCCCGCGGCACCCACTCCGGGTAGGCGCAGTACGTGGAGGTCCCGCGTCGGACGCAGGTCTGCTCCTTCTCGGGGGAGACCGAGACCCGCTCCCGCGCCGCCGTGGTCGCGGCCGGCAGGGCACCGGTCTGCAGGACGCCGCCGGTCAGCGTGAGCGCCACCGCGCCCGCCACGGCGCCCGACAGGATCCAGCCGCGGCCGCCGCCCGCCAGCACCGCGAGCAGCGCCACGGTCAGGCCGAGCCCGGCGAGGTACAGGGCGTGCCAGGCGGCGGGCCGGTCCAGCAGGTCGGACGGCAGCGCCTTGGCGTTCGCCACGGTCACGACCGGCGCCAGCCAGCGCGTGCCGCGCTCGCCGCTGCCGGCCGGGAACCCTCCGCCGACGAACATCAGGAGCAGCAGCACGATGAGCATGGGCGCGGCGATCAGCGACGGCACCAGCCGGGCGAGCAGCACGCCGAGCATGCCGAACAGCAGCACCGTCAGCGGCCCGACGAGCAGTTCGGCGGGCGAGCCGCTGCCGACCGCGCCGGGGCGCAGCACCGCCCAGCCGAACTGGGCGAGCACGCCGACGGCGGTGAGCAGGGCGGCCGGGACGACGGCGAGCGCGTGGGCCGCCGTGCGCAGGGACTGCGGGAGCACCAGGACGGCGAAGTGCCGTTCCGTGTCGCGCCGCCGGGAGCGCAGCACCGCGCGGTTGGCGGACACCAGCACCGCGAGGCCGACCAGCATCGGGGTGCCCTGGGTGGCCCGGTCGGCGTCCTGGAGCGCGGGGAAGCCGTTCTCGAAGTCCGGCGTCTGCCACACGATCCAGGCGGCGTACGCCGCGAAGGCGAGCAGCACCGGCACGCTCAGCAGCAGCCGGCGTGCCTCGAAGCGGGCGAGGGCGAAGACGGCCGCCCAGGAGTGCCGGGTCCCGGTGCTGCGCACGGCGACCGGGGTCTCCTCCAGTGTCGCGGTCATGCGGCCACCGCCACGCCCGCGTCGTCCAGGGTGAGCAAGTAGCCGTCCTCCAGGGTGGGTTCGAGCAGGTCGGCGCCGTCGGGCGGGTTGCCGACGTTGCGGAAGGAGCCGGTTCCGGTGCGCCAGCCGGCCTTGGCGCCGGGGTCGCGTTCGGCGCTGCTCCACACCCGGCCGGCGGCCTGCGCGGTCAGTTCGGCGGGGGTGCCGTCGAAGCGGATGCGACCGCTCGCCATCACCAGGACGCGGTGGCAGAGCATCGCCACGTCCTCGGTCTGGTGCGTGGACAGCAGGACCGTGCGGCCCTCGCCCGCCTGGGCGATCAACTCCCGGAAGCGCATGCGCTGTTCGGGATCGAGGCCGACGGTCGGCTCGTCCAGCACCAGGAAGCCGGGGTCGCCGACGAGGGCGGCGGCGAGCGCGACGCGCTGCCGCATCCCGCCGGAGAGCTTCTTGATGCGCTTGCCGCGCACGGCGGCGAGGTCGACCTCGTCCAGGACCCGGCGCACCTCGCGGTGGCGCGCGGCCCGGTCCGTGAGCTCCTTGAGGATCGCCACGTAGTCGACGAACTCGAAGGCCGTGAAGTCCGGGTGGAAGCCGGGCGCCTGGGGCAGATAGCCGAGCCTGCGCCGCACCTCCTGCCGGCCGGCCGCCGAGGCGGGGTCGTGCCCGAGCGCGGTGAAGGCGCCCCGGTCGGCGGGCACGGCCGTGGCCAGCACCCGCAACAGGGTGGTCTTTCCGGCCCCGTTGGGTCCGAGCAGCCCGGTCACGCCCGGTGTCAGCCGCAGCGACACGTCGTCGAGGGCCTGCGTCCCGCCGTAGCGGAGGCTCAGCCCTGAGGCGGAGACGGTGGGGGTCATGCGGCACTCCTGGAGAAGAAGTCGAAGCGGTCACGGAAAAGGAAGAGAAGCCCCATGGCCAGGGCGGCCAGCACGGCGGCGGCCCCCTGCCCGGCGGCGGTGAACGCCACCGGCGGGCGGTCACCACCCGCCTGGGCGGCGAGCAGCGCGACCCACGCCCCGCCGACCACCGACGGCGCGAGCACCGGCCCGAGCCGGGGGGTCAGTGCGAGCCCGGTCGCGGTCAGGGCGAGGGCGGGCAGCAGCCACGCGAGGGCGCGCAGTCCGTAGGCCGGCAGGGCCAGCGTGGCCAGCAGGTTGAGCCCGATGCCGGTGGTGAGCACGGCGACGGTACGGATCATCAGCAGCCGGAACCCGTGCAGCGGGGCGACGACCGCCATCTCGTACGTCGGGTCCATCGCGGGCCCGTAGGCGAGCGCGACACCGGCGAGCGGCAGCAGCGGCGCGAGGGCCAGGAACAGCGTGGGCGAACCGGCCGAGTACACCGCCCCGACCGTCGCCACCAGCAGGAACACCACCGCCGCGAGCCAGGAGCGGCGCAGCACCGGGGTGGCCGTGAGCAGCCGTGCGGTGTGGTCGCCGATCCCCAGCCGCACCAGCAGCGACTCCAGCAGGCCGGGCCGGGGCGCGTCCAGCTCGGCGTCCAGCCGCTCCCAGCCCGCGTCGAGTGCGGCACCGTCGCCGGTCCGGGCGAGTACCGCCCGGCACTCGGCGCAGGCCACGAGGTGGGCGTCGGCGGACCACAGCAGCGGCGGCGCCAGCTCACCTCGGGCGTAGGCCCGTAGATCCTCTTCGGCGACATGCCAGGTCATACCGCCACCTCCCGCACCGGCTTCTCGCCCGTCCACCCGCTCATGCCAGCGCCTCCCGCAGTTGCTTCCGGGCCCGCATCGCCCGTGTCTTGACCGTGCCCGGGGGTATGCCGAGCAGGACGGCGGCCTCGCGGGTGGTGAGCCCGTCGACGACCGTGGCCTGCAGGACCGCCCGCAGTTCCGGCGAGAGCCGGACCAGGGCGCCCGCGAGGTCCCCGTGCTCCACCCCCGCGAGCACGCGCTCCTCCGCGGACGCCTCGTCCCGGTGCCGCAGCCGCGCGAGGGCCTGCCGCAGACGGCCGCGCGCCCCGTCGCCGCGCAGCGCGTCGATCAGCCGCCGCGACCCGATGCGCCACAGCCACCCCGCCGCGTCCGCGGAGCCCTCCTCGCGGTAGCGGGCCTTGCCCCGCCAGATCGCGAGGAACGTCTCCTGCACGACGTCGTCGACCACACCCGCGTCGGCGCAGCGGCTGCGCAGGCGCGCGGTCAGCCACGGCGCGTACCGCCGGTACAGCTCCTCGAAGGCGCGCCGGTCGCCGTCCGCGGCAATGGCGCGCAGCAGCTCCCCGTCGCTTCTCGTTTCGCTCACGTCTCCTCATCGGACGGCACGGCCGCATCGGTTCACAGGATCGCGCTTGACTTTGCCGCACCCCTTCCACCACCCTTTCACTACTCAATTAGTGAAAGGGTGGTTGTACGGGTGGTCGAGTACCGCATCGACCGGCGCTCCGGCGTCGCCACCTACGTCCAGATCGTCCAGCAGACCAAGCAGGCCCTCCGCCTCGGCCTCCTGGAGCCGGGGGACAAGCTCCCCACGGCCCGCGAGGTGGTGGAGGCCACCGCGGTCAACCCCAACACCGTCCTCAAGGCCTACCGCGAGCTGGAGCGCGAGGGCCTGGTCGAGGCCCGCCGCGGGCTCGGCACCTTCGTCCGCAGGACGCTCGGTGCCCAGCCGGCCGACTCGCCGCTGCGGGCCGAACTCGACGCCTGGGCGCAGCGCGCCCGCGCCGCCGGCCTCGACCGCGAGGACGCCGACGCCCTGTTCGGCGCCGTCCTCGACGCGCACTTCCCGAAATCCGACGAGCTCTTCCCTGAGGGGGACCAGTGAGTTCCACGAGCACCACCCCGGCCGTCGCCCTGGAGGCGACCGGGCTCGGCATGCGGTACGGCAAGAGGGCCCCCGCGGCCCTCGACGACTGTTCCTTCCGCCTGCCCTCCGGCCGGATCAGCGCGCTGGTCGGCCCCAACGGCGCGGGCAAGTCGACCCTGCTGTCCCTCGCCGCCGGCCTGCTGCGGCCCACCTCCGGCACGCTCACCGTGCTCGGCGGGGCGCCGGGCGAGTGCCGCGACCGCATCGCCTACCTCGGGCAGAAGAAGCCGCTCTACCCGCGGCTGACCATCGCCGAGACCCTGCGCCTGGGCGCCGAGCTCAACCCGGACCGCTGGGACGCGGCCCGCGCCGCCGCGATCGTCGAGCAGGGCGCACTCGACCCCGGCCTGAAGGTGGGCGGCCTCTCCGGCGGCCAGCACACCCGCGTCGCCCTCTCCCTCGCCCTCGGCAAGCGGCCCGAGCTGCTGCTGCTCGACGAGCCGATGGCCGACCTCGACCCGCTCGCCCGGCACGAGCTCATGGGCACCCTGATGGCGGACGCCGCCGAACACGGCACCACCGTCCTGATGTCCTCGCACATCGTCAGCGAGCTCGCCGACTCCTGCGACCACCTGCTGCTCCTGACCGGCGGCCGGATACGGCTCGGCGGCGGCATCGACGACCTGCTCGCCGCGCACACCGTGGTCACCGGCCGCGGCACGAGCGCCGACCTCGCCCCGCACACCGTCGTCGAGGCCCGTGCGGCCGGCCGCGGCACGACCGCCCTGATCCGCCGCGACGGCCCGGTCGAGAGCACCTGGACCACCGAAGAACCGTCCCTGGAGGAACTCCTGCTCGCCCATCTGCGCTCCCCCGACGTCCCCGCCCTGCTCACCCCGAGCACGGCCGCGGCCCCCGTGGCGGTGACGGCATGAGCGCCGCCACCCTGCCGGCCCCCGCGCCGGCCCGCCGCACGCTCACCCGCCCCCGCGGCCTGGTCTGGACGGTGCTGCGCCTGCACCGCACCGCGCTGTGGGTCTGGCTCGCCTTCGTCGCCGCCACCTCCGGCTTCCTGCTGTGGCTGACCGGCCCCGCCGCCGACGCCACCCAGCGCAAGCTCGAGACGTTCGGCTACGCCGGGGTCCTGGAGGCCTCCTCGACCCGGCAGACGCTGTACGCCTTCACCTCGGGCGCGTACAACAACCTCTTCTACGACCCCGACAACCTGATCACGCTCGGCTCCTTCGCCGCCGCCCTGTTCGCGGCCGGGCCGCTGATCACCCGCGAGCTGGAGGACGGCACCGCGCAGCTGGCCTGGACGCAGTCGGTCTCCCCCGCGCGCTGGCTCGCCGCCAAGCTCGCCGTGCCCGCGTGCTTCCTCGTCCTCGGCAACAGCCTGCTGGCCGCGCTGTACCACCGGCTGTGGGACGCGCACAGCAACCTTCTCGTGGCCGGCATCGACCCGCGCGCGCTCTACTTCTCGCTCGGCCCGGCCACCGTCGCCGCGCCGCTGCTGGGCCTCGCCCTCGGCGTGCTCATCGGCCTCGCGGTGCGCCGCACACTGCCCGCGCTCGCGCTCTCCGGGTTCGCCTACTTCCTGATCTACGCCTTCCGCGGCAACCACTGGCCCTTCCAGGGCCGTTACACGCAGCCGGAGCCGTTCTCCCACAGCTGGGCGATCAGCACCTCCGGCGCCAAGGTCGCCGACCCGGGTTGCTACACCGACCGCCACTGCCTGGCGAAGCACCACATCGCCCGCTTCGCCCGCGAGTACCTGCCCTCCCCGGACTACTGGCCCCGCCAGCTCCTGGAGACGGGCGTCCTGCTGGCCCTGACCGCTCTCGCCGTCGCCGGGGCCTTCGCCGTCCTGCGCCGCCGCGCCGTGTGACGCATCCGGCTCCCCCGCTGTCCCTCCCGGGCTTCCACGGACGGGAGGGACATCCGTATCCTCCGGAGGCGGCCCGTCAGCCAGGTCTTGGAGCCTGTGGACCAACCCCCGTCGTCCGCCCGCAGCGCAGGCGGGGGTTTGTTCACAGGCTCTTACGGTCCACCCGCCGGCGTAGACGCCCGGGAGCCGCCCCCGGATATCCCGCACGCCATGTCGCCGTAACCAACGGTTCAGACGGGCTTGCGACGCTCGGCCAATGACGCCCTCCGTGCCGAAACCTTCGCCACCCCCAGAGGGGCCCGCGGGGAACGGGGACGCCCTAGGGGAACCCGGGACAGGCCCCGGCTCCATGAATGCCCTCCCTCCCGCGCTTTCCGACGCGCCCGTATCGCCCGTGGCGCGGAAGAATGGGTTCATGAGTCAGCACGACACCGCCCAGGCACAGGTCCAGCACGCGCAGCCCTCCGTGGGCTCCATAGCCGCGCACCGCCCGCACACGGTGGCCGCAGCGGTATCCGACCTGGAACCCGACATCGATGCGGACCTCGACGCGTACGAGGAGTCGCCGTACGACGGGCCCCAGCTGCCGCAGGGTCGTTTCCTCGACCGGGAGCGAAGCTGGCTCGCGTTCAACGAGCGCGTCCTGGAGCTCGCCGAGGACCCGAACACACCCCTGCTCGAACGGGCCAACTTCCTCGCGATCTTCGCCAGCAACCTGGACGAGTTCTTCATGGTCCGGGTGGCCGGTCTGAAGCGGCGCATCGCCACCGGCGTCGCCACCCGTTCGGCGTCCGGTCTCCAGCCGCGTGAAGTGCTGGAGATGATCTGGGCGCGCTCGCGCGAACTCATGGCCCGGCACGCCGCCTGCTACCACGAGGACGTCGCCCCCGCGCTCGCGGAGGAGGGCATCCACCTCGTCCGCTGGAGCGAGCTGACGGAGAAGGAGCAGGCACGCCTGTTCACGCTCTTCCGGCACCAGATCTTCCCGGTCCTGACCCCCCTGGCGGTCGACCCGGCGCACCCCTTCCCGTACATCTCGGGCCTCTCCCTGAACCTGGCCGTCGTCGTGCGCAACCCCGTCACGGGCCACAAGCACTTCGCCCGCGTCAAGGTGCCGCCGCTGCTGTCCCGCTTCCTGGAGAGCTCCCCGGGCCGCTACGTCCCCATCGAGGACGTCATCGCGGCCCACCTGGAGGAGCTGTTCCCGGGCATGGAGGTCCTGGAGCACCACGCCTTCCGGCTCACCCGCAACGAGGACCTCGAGGTCGAGGAGGACGACGCCGAGAACCTGCTCCAGGCCTTGGAGAAGGAGCTCATGCGGCGCCGCTTCGGGCCGCCGGTGCGCCTGGAGGTCGAGGAGTCCATCGACCGCGAGGTACTGGACCTGCTGGTGCGCGAGCTGAAGATCTCCGAGGCCGAGGTGTACCCGCTGCCGGGTCCCCTGGACCTCACGGGCCTCTTCCGCGTCGCCGGCCTCGACCGCCCCGAGCTGAAGTACCGCAAGTTCGTCGCCGGCGTCCACCGCGACCTCGCCGAGGTCGAGTCGGCCTCCGCGCCCGACATCTTCGCGGCGCTGCGCAGCCGGGACGTCCTGCTGCACCACCCGTACGACTCCTTCTCCACCTCCGTGCAGGCGTTCCTGGAGCAGGCGGCCAACGACCCGGACGTCCTCGCCATCAAGCAGACGCTGTACCGCACCTCCGGCGACTCCCCCATAGTCGACGCGCTCATCGACGCCGCCGAGGCCGGCAAGCAGGTCCTGGTGCTGGTCGAGATCAAGGCCCGGTTCGACGAGCACGCCAACATCAAGTGGGCGCGCAAGCTGGAGGAGGCGGGCTGCCACGTCGTCTACGGCCTGGTCGGCCTCAAGACGCACTGCAAGCTCTCCCTGGTGGTCCGCCAGGAGGGCGACACGCTACGGCGCTACAGCCACGTCGGCACCGGCAACTACCACCCGAAGACGGCGCGGCTCTACGAGGACCTCGGCCTGCTCACCGCCGACCCCCAGGTGGGCGCCGACCTCTCGGACCTGTTCAACCGGCTGTCCGGATATTCGCGCCGGGAGACCTACCGCCGTCTCCTGGTCGCCCCCAAGTCCCTGCGCGACGGCCTCATCTCGCGGATCAACAAGGAGGCCCAGCACCACCGTGCGGGCCGTCCCGCCTTCGTCCGCATCAAGGTCAACTCGATGGTCGACGAGGCCGTCATCGACGCGCTCTACCGGGCGTCGCAGGCCGGCGTGCCGGTCGACATCTGGGTGCGGGGCATCTGCGCCATCCGCCCGGGCGTGGCGGGCCTGTCGGAGAACATCCGGGTCCGCTCCGTCCTCGGCCGCTTCCTCGAGCACTCCCGGGTCTTCGCCTTCGGCAACGGCGGCGAGCCCGAGGTGTGGATCGGCAGCGCCGACATGATGCACCGCAACCTCGACCGCCGTATCGAGGCCCTGGTCAGGGTTACCGACCCGGCCCACCGCGCAGCCTTGAACCGGCTGCTGGAGACGGGCATGTCCGACACCACCTCCTCCTGGCACCTCGGGCCGGACGGCGACTGGGTCCGGCACGCCACCGACGCGGACGGCCAACCCCTGCGGAATGTCCAGGAGATGCTCATAGACGCCCGGAGGCGCCGGCGTGGCACAGCAACACCTTGACCCGACGGACCCCACGGCCGGGCCCGCCCCCACAGGTGACGCCCTCGCGGGCTATCTGCGGGCCCAGGCCACGGAGTTCCTTCGCGCCCTGCGGCAGCACCGGGAGACCGGAGCCGCGGCCCAGGGCGGCCCGGAGGATCCCGTCGACGCGGCGCGCGCCCTGCGCCGCTCGGTCCGCCGCATCAGCGGCAGCCTGCACACCTTCCGCCCCCTGCTGGACGCCGACTGGTCCGAACTGCTGCGCCCTGAACTGGCCTGGCTGTCGGGGACGTTGACGATGGAGCACGCGTACGCGGCGCGCCTGGAACGACTGCTGCTGGCGCTGCACCGGCTGTCGGGCGCGGCGGCCTTCCCGGTCCAGACGGCGACCGCGGCGGGCATGTCCGCCGTCGTGGACGCGAGCCCGGGCGGCCGGGACGCGCCCACGGCGGACCGCGGCAACCTGACCGTCGGCGCGGCGAAGGCGGGCGCCCTGCTCGAACGCCAGCTGACCCTCGCCCGGACCCGCGCGCACAGCACCGCCCTTCAGGCCCTGGGATCGAGCCGCTTCCACGCGGTCGCCGACAAGGTCGCCGTGCTGGCCAGCGAGGTCCCGCTCACGGCCGCCGCCCCCACGACCGACCTGCGCCCACCGGCCGCCGCGGCCGAGGAGCGGCTGACCGACGCCGTGGCCGCGCTGCCGCTCGTCACCGCGGGCAGCCCGTACAACGCGGCGGCCCTGATTCACGGCCTCTCCCCGGACCCCTCGCCGCACCCCCAGGACGCCCCCTGGCACCAGGTCCGGCTGCTGCTGCGGCTGCACCGCTACGCCCGCGAGACCTTGTACGGCACGAAGGGCCCGATCGACGTCCGCCTGCTGACCGCGGGCCAGGCCCTCGACCGCCACCGCGACGCCTCCGAGGCCGCGGCCGCGGCGGCCGCGGCGGCCCGCACCCCCCGCATCGCCCCGGCCACCGCCTACGCGCTCGGGGTGCTCCACGCGGACCAGCGGCACGAGGTGGAGGCGGCCCGCTTCGCCTTCCAGCAGTGCTGGCAGAAACAGGCGGTGAGCACGTCCTGAGCTGTGAACCTTCGTCGAAGGAGGCGGTGAGCCGGTGACACAGACCAACGACACCCTCATCCAGGCGGCCGGCTGCGTCCTGTGGCGCCGTTCCCCGGTCGACGGCGAGGTGGAGATCTGCCTCGTCCACCGGCCGAAGTACGACGACTGGTCACACCCCAAGGGCAAGCTGAAGCGCGGCGAGGACCCGGTCACCGGAGCACTGCGCGAGGTCGAGGAGGAGACGGGGTACACCGCCGTCCCCGGGGGCGAGCTGGCCACCCTGCGGTACATGGTCAACGGCCGCCCCAAACAGGTGCGTTACTGGGCGGCGGAGGCATCCGGAGGCCACTTCACGCCCAACGACGAGGTGGACCGCATCCTGTGGCTGTCCCCCGCCGCGGCCCGCAGCCGCCTGACCCAGTTCCGCGACCGCAACCTCGTCGACGAACTGCTGCCCCGTTAGCTCTTCACCGAGGTCGAATGCCCGTCGGCGTCCGTACGGGCCTGGCTGCGGGCTCTGCGCGCGGGGCCGCGCCACCCGCAGCTGCACCGTGCGAAACAGAACCGGCCCTGTTCGACCGTCGTCGTGCGATGTTCCTGCTGCGCCACGCCGACAACGTTACCGAGCCCGCCTTCTGCATTCATCAGCTGTCTCCGGCAGCGGGCTTACGGATGTGCGTGACGGCCCCCTGTCACCCGTCGTTAAGCGGAACGAGCCCGTGACGGACGTACCGGCTGGGGGTAGACAGACGATGGCGGAGCTGCAGCACACGGGAAGGGCCGTCGCGGCGGGACTGATGGTCTGCGTCTGCGTCGGGGCCGCCGGCTGCGCGGGCACCGGGTCCGCCGCCGAGGACCCACGCGCCTCCGACCCCGTCGAGACCCTGCGGCACGCCGCCGGCACCCTGGTGGACGCGGGCACCTCGAAGGCCAGCACCTCGATGGAGATGGCCACCGGCGGCACCCGCGTCACGATCCGCGGCGAGGGCGACTACGACTACCGGCGGCAGGTCGGCAGCCTGCGCGTGCAGCTCCCGCAGACCCCGGCCGGCACCGCCGAGCACCGGCCGATCACCGAACTCCTCGCCCCCGGCGCCCTGTTCATGAAGAACCGGGGCGCGGGCGTGCCGGCCGACAAGTGGGTACGGGTCGACACCGCCGCCCTCTCCGACGGCAACCTGGTGACCGGCGGGGCCACCGACCCCTACGCCGCGGCGGAGTTGCTGCGCGGGACGCGCACGGCGACCTATCTCGGCCACACCGAGTTCGCGGGCGTCGAGGTGCGCCACTACCGCGGCACCGCCGACCTCGCGACGGCGGCGAAGGGCGCCTCGGAAGGCGTCCGCGCCTCGCTGGCCGCGGCGGCGAAAGGGTTCGCCACCGCCGAGGTGCCGTTCGACGCCTACCTCGACGACCAGGGCCGCATCCGCAAGGTCCGGCACCGGTTCAGCTTCGTCAACGGGCGCGAGAAGAGCACGGTCGCGGTCGCCTCGACGACCCTGCTGTACGACTTCGGGGCCCCCGTGGACGTACGGTTGCCGGCGTCGAAGGACATCTACGCGGGGAAGATCGCCGAGTAGCGGGCCGTGCGCGAGGATGACCGGCGGGCGTCAAGAACTAGCCCGTCCGTGCCATGCGCGGTGCGTAGGCCGCTCCCTACTCTAGGAAGTCGGTAACGGCAGAGATGAGGTGATGCACGTGGCTCCGGTCGGCGGTACGGCAGTTCAGGACCACGTGGCCCTCGCCGAGATCGAGCTGTGCGGAGAGCTGATCATCGCGGCCTCGGCCGCGGAGGAGCGGCTCAGCCTGGAGAGCATCGACGAGGTGCTGAAAGTGGCCGAGGAGCGGGCCCGTGCAGGGGACACGGACGCCTGACCCCCCATGCTTCGGGGCGCGGCCGGGCATCTGCCCGCCGCGCCCCGGCTCCGTGCCGGACGCCTCCCGCGGGACGGCTCAGGTGCGCAGCAGCCGCCCGATCGCCTTCGTGGCCTCCTCGACCTTCGCGTCGATCTCGTCACCGCCCTTGACGGCGGCGTCGGCGACGCAGTGCCGCAGGTGCTCCTCCAGCAGCTGCAGCGCGAAGGACTGCAGGGCCTTGGTGGAGGCGGACACCTGGGTGAGTATGTCGATGCAGTAGGTGTCCTCGTCCACCATCCGCTGCAGCCCCCGGATCTGGCCCTCGATCCGGCGCAGGCGCTTGAGATGCTCGTCCTTCTGCTTGTGGTACCCGTGCGTCACGTTTTGTGCGCTGTTGTCGGTGGGCGCGGTCGCGCCGGCCTCGGTGGTCGTCATCGCGTCCTCCCACAAGACGTGCGGACATATACCCCAGGTGGGTATATCGTATCGAACTTTGCTGGGTATAGGGCCCTTGGCCGACACCGGAACCGAAGCCTCGTACCGCCCCCGTGCCGAGCACTCTGCCCGATGGGCGACACTGGGGGACGGCCCATTAGCCGTGGCCGGATGATGCGCCTAGCATCAGCCTGACCGAAACCGAAGCATCTAGAGGACCCCACGTGCGCTTTCGTCTGACCCCCAGGGAGACGAGCTTCTACGACATGTTCGCCGCATCCGCGGACAACATCGTCACCGGCTCGAAGCTCCTGATGGAACTGCTCGGGGCGGACGCACCTGCCCGGGCCGAGATCGCAGAGCGTATGCGGGCCGCGGAACACGCAGGCGACGACGCCACGCACGCGATCTTCCACCAGCTGAACTCCTCGTTCATCACGCCGTTCGACCGCGAGGACATCTACTCCCTCGCCTCGTCCCTCGACGACATCATGGACTTCATGGAGGAGGCCGTCGACCTGGTCGTCCTCTACAACGTGGAGGAACTCCCCAAGGGCGTCGAGCAGCAGATCGAGGTCCTGGCGCGGGCGGCCGAGCTGACGGCCGAGGCCATGCCGAACCTGCGGACGATGGACAACCTCACCGAGTACTGGATCGAGGTCAACCGGCTGGAGAACCAGGCCGACCAGATCCACCGCAAGCTCCTCGCGCACCTCTTCAACGGCAAGTACGACGCGATCGAGGTGCTGAAGCTGAAGCAGATCGTGGACGTGCTGGAAGAGGCCGCGGACGCTTTCGAGCACGTGGCGAACACGGTGGAGACCATCGCCGTCAAGGAGTCCTGAGGCGTCGATGGACACCTTTGCTCTGATCGTGACCATCGCGGTCGCGCTCTTCTTCACGTACACCAACGGCTTCCACGACTCGGCGAACGCGATCGCGACGTCCGTGTCGACCCGGGCGCTGACCCCCCGCGCGGCGCTCGCGATGGCCGCCGTGATGAATCTCGCGGGCGCCTTCCTGGGCTCCGGGATCGCCAAGACCGTCAGCGAGGGCCTGATCGAGACCCCGCAGGGCTCGCAGGGGATGGCCATCCTCTTCTCCGCCCTGGTCGGAGCGATCGTCTGGAACCTCGTCACCTGGTACTTCGGCCTGCCCTCCTCGTCCTCCCACGCGCTGTTCGGCGGTCTGGTGGGCGCGGCGCTGGCGGGCGGCACGGAGGTCATCTGGCACGGCGTGATCGACAAGATCGTCATCCCGATGTTCCTGTCGCCGATCGTCGGCCTGATCGTCGGCTACCTCGTCATGACGGCGATCCTGTGGCTCTTCCGCCGGTCCAACCCGCACAAGGCCAAGCGCGGCTTCCGTATCGCGCAGACGGTCTCGGCGGCGGGCATGGCGCTCGGGCACGGCCTCCAGGACGCCCAGAAGACGATGGGTGTCGTGGTGATGGCACTGGTGATTTCCGGCCACGAGACGTACGGCGACCCGATCCCGGTCTGGGTCAAGATCGTCTGCGCGGTCATGCTCTCCCTGGGCACCTACGCCGGCGGCTGGCGCATCATGCGCACGCTCGGACGCAAGATCATCGAGCTGGACCCGCCGCAGGGCTTCGCCGCGGAGACCACCGGCGCGGCGATCATGTTCACCACGGCCTTCATCTTCAAGGCCCCCATCTCCACCACCCACGTCATCACCTCGGCGATCATGGGCGTCGGCGCCACCAAGCGCGTGAACGCGGTCCGCTGGGGCGTGGCCAAGAACATCGTTCTGGGCTGGTTCATCACGATGCCGGCAGCGGCCTTGGTGGCGGCGGCAGCGTACTGGCTCGTGGACCTGGCGTTCCTGTAGGAGTCTGGGCCCTTGCCCGGCACGCACCTTTGATGCGCCGGTCCGCATCCCCCAGCCCGTCCGGCGATTGAGGACGAGGCCGTTCAGGCCGAAAGGGGGGCTGGGGGGGCGCAGGCCCCCAGGAGGGGCCGCAGACGACGACGGGCCCGCCCCCGGGAGCCAGGGGCGGGCCCCTATCGTCCCCCGCGGTGGCACCGCCATGCAGCACCGCGAGGGGTCCGTACCGGCCTAGCCGAAGCGGCCGGAGATGTAGTCCTCCGTCGCCTGGACCGACGGGTTGGAGAAGATCCGCTCCGTGTCGTCGATCTCGATCAGCTTGCCGGGCTGCCCGACGGCGGCGAGGTTGAAGAACGCCGTACGGTCCGAGACACGCGCGGCCTGCTGCATGTTGTGCGTCACGATGACGATCGTGAAGCGCTCCTTCAGCTCACCGATCAGGTCCTCGATGGCGAGGGTGGAGATCGGGTCCAGGGCGGAGCAGGGCTCGTCCATGAGCAGCACCTTCGGCTCGACCGCGATCGCCCGCGCGATGCACAGCCGCTGCTGCTGACCGCCGGACAGGCCCGAGCCCGGCTTGTTCAGCCGGTCCTTGACCTCGTTCCAGAGGTTCGCGCCCTTGAGCGACTTCTCCACGATGTCCGCGAGCTCGCTCTTCTTGTAGCTGCCGTTCAGCCGCAGCCCCGCCGCGACGTTGTCGAAGATCGACATCGTCGGGAACGGGTTCGGGCGCTGGAAGACCATGCCGATCTCCCGGCGCACGGACACCGGGTCGATCCCGGAGCCGTACAGATCCTCGTCGTCGAGCAGCACCTTGCCCTCCACACGGCCGCCCGGGGTGACCTCGTGCATGCGGTTGAGGGTGCGCAGGAACGTCGACTTGCCGCAGCCGGAGGGGCCGATGAAGGCCGTCACCGTGCGGGGCTCCACGGTCATCGAGATGTCCTCGATCGCCTTGTGGGAGCCGTAGTACGCGGTCAGCCCGCTGACGTCGATTCGCTTGGCCATGATTACGTCACTTCCAGATTTCTTCGGTCGCCGTTGGCCGCGTCAGCGACCGGTCTTCGGGGCCTTCCAGCGGGCGATCGCCCGGGCCACCAGGTTCAGGATCATCACGAAGGCGATCAGCGTGAGAGAGGCCGCCCAGGCCCGGTCGTACGCCGCGTTCGCGCCTGCGCTGTTCGCGTACTGCTGGTAGATGTACAGCGGCAGCGACTGCTGCGCCCCTTCGAAGGGGTTGTTGTTGATGAACCGGTTTCCGAACACGAGCAGCAGCACCGGGGCCGTCTCGCCCGCGATACGGGCGACGGCCAGCATGATGCCGGTCGTGATGCCGCCGATGGAGGTCGGCAGGACCACCTTCAGGATCGTGCGCCACTTCGGGATGCCCAGCGCCAGGGACGCCTCACGCAGCTCGTTCGGGACGAGCTTGAGCATCTCCTCCGTGGAGCGGACCACGATCGGCATCATCAGGATGGCCAGCGCCAGCGAACCGGCGAAGCCGAAGGGCTGCATGTCGAAGATCAGCATCAGCGACAGGATGAACAGACCCGCGACGATCGACGGGATGCCCGTCATCACGTCGACGAAGAAGGTGACCGAGCGGGCGAGCGCGCCGCGGCCGTACTCGACGAGGTAGATCGCGGTGAGCACGCCGACCGGCGCGGCCATGATCGTGGCGAGGCCGACCTGCTCGATGCTGCCGATGATGGCGTGGTAGATGCCACCGCCCGGCTGGGAGTCGGCGACGATGCCCATCGAGTGGGTCAGGAAGTAGACGTCGAGGACCTTGATGCCGCGCGCGACGGTCGTCCAGATCAGGGAGACCAGCGGTATGACGGCAATCACGAAGGCCGTCCAGACCAGGCCGGTCGCGATGCGGTCCTTGGCCTGCCGGCGGCCCTCGACGCTCGCGGCGATGGTGTACGTGCCGACGAGGAAGAGCAGTGCGGCGATCAGACCCCACTGGATCTTGCTGTCGAGCCCGGCGGCCAGGCCGATGCCGACGGCCAGGGCCACGGAGCCGGCGGCGATCGCCCAGGGCGACCACTTCGGCAGGCTGGCGCCGCGCAGGGTGCTGGGGCGCTTCTCGGCGATGGCGGCGTTGCTCATGCGTTGGCCCCCGAGTACTCCTTGCGGCGGGCGATGATCATGCGTGCCGCGCCGTTGACCAGCAGGGTGATGACGAACAGGACCAGACCGGAGGCGATCAGCGCGTCACGGCCGAACTCGTCCGCCTCACCGAACTTGCTGGCGATGTTCTGGGCGAAGGTGCCACCGCCCGGGTTGAGCAGGCTGGCGTGGATCAGGAAGTCCGGGGAGAGCACGGTGGCGACGGCCATCGTCTCGCCGAGCGCGCGGCCGAGACCGAGCATCGAGGCGGAGATCACGCCGGAGCGGCCGAAGGGCAGGACGGCCATACGGATGACCTCCCACCGCGTGGCGCCGAGGGCGAGGGCCGCTTCCTCGATCATCTTCGGAGCCTGGCGGAAGACCTCACGGCTCACGTTGGTGATGATCGGCAGGATCATGATCGCGAGCAGGATGCCCACGGTGAGCATCGAGCGCGGGGCGCCCTGCTCCCAGGAGAAGAGCCCGGTCCAGCCGAGGTAGTCGTTGAGCCAGCCGAAGAGGCCGTTCATGTGCGGTACGAGGATCAGCGCGCCCCACAGGCCGTAGACGATGGACGGCACGGCGGCGAGCAGGTCGATCACGTAGGCGATCGGGCCGGCCAGCTTGCGCGGGGCGTAGTGCGTGAGGAACAGCGCGATGGCCACCGCGATCGGGACCGCGATGACCATGGCGATGATCGAGGAGATCACCGTGCCGTAGGCCAGGACCGCGATGCCGAAGGACGGCGGCTGGATGTTGGTGTTCCACTCGAAGGTGGTGAGGAAGCTCGTGTGGTCCTTGCTGATGGCGAGGCTCGCACGGTAGGTGAGGAAGACCGCGATCGCGGCCATGATCACCAGCAGCAGGATGCCCGACCCGCGGGACAGACCGAGGAAGATCCGGTCACCGGGCCGGGTGGCTCCCCGGGACGCTCGCTTCTGATCGGCGAGGGAGGGGCCGGGGGCAGGGGGTGGAGTGTCAGCTATCTGTGTGGAATCCATCGGGTTCTCCGGTCTGCGGAGCCGTGCTCGTGGCGTGGCCCTGCGAAGCCGTACGCGGCGTACGGCTCGTGGCGGCGGTGCACCGGACGATGCGGTCCGGTCCCGGTGGAAGCCCGGGACCGGACCGCACTCGGATCAGCTCAGGCCCTCGATGGTGGTGCGGACCTTGGCGATGATGTCGGCGGGGATGGGGGCGTACTTCAGACCGCTGAGGACGTTCTGGCCGTCCTCGGAGGCGATGTAGCGCAGGAACGCCTTGGTGGCGGGCAGGGTGTCCGCCTTGTTGCCCTTGTCACAGGCGATCTCGTAGGTGACCAGGGTGATCGGGTAGGCGCCGTCGGCCTTGGTGGCGTAGTTCAGCTCGAGGGACAGGTCCTTGCCCGTGCCCACGACCTTGGCGTCGGCGATCGCCTTGGAGGCGGAGTCGCTGCTCGGGGCGACCGGCGCGCTGGCACCCGTGTTGATGCTGACGGCCTTCATGCCGTCGGCGACGTACGAGAGCTCGAAGTAGCCGATGGCGCCGTTGGTCTGCTTGACCTGGGCGGCCACACCGGAGGACTGCGCGGCGGACTGGCCGCCCTTGGCCTGCCAGGCCTTGCCGCCCGAGTACTTCCAGTCGTTCGGGGCGGTCGCCTTCAGGTACTTGGTGAAGTTGTCCGTGGTGCCGGACTCGTCCGAGCGGTGGAACGCCTGGATCTTGAGGTCGGGCAGCTTGGCGGACGGGTTCAGCTTCTTGATCGCCGGGTCGTTCCACTTGGTGATCTTGCTGTCGAAGATCTCGGCGAGCGTCTTGGCGTCCAGGACCAGGTTGTCCACGCCGGAGAGGTTGTAGCCGACCGCGATCGGGCCGCCGACCATCGGCAGGTCGATGCCCTGGCCGCCGGAGCAGACCTTCTTGGAGGCGGTGACCTCTTCGGGCTTCAGCGCCGAGTCGGAACCGGCGAAGGCGAGCTGGCCCTGGGTGAAGGAGGTGACACCCGCGCCGGAGCCGCCGGCCTTGTAGTTGATCTGCACGCCGCAGGCCTTGGAGAACTGCGCGACCCAGGCGTCGATCGCGTTCTTCTGCGCGGACGAGCCGTCGGACAGCAGCTGCCCCTTGGCGTTGTCGCACTTGATCGAGCTGGCGGCACCGGTCGCGGAGGCGCTGCTGCCGCTGCCGCCGCCGCTGGTGTCGTCGGAGCCGCACGCCGTGAGGACCAGGGCGCTCGACGCGGCGATGGCACCGAGGGCGATGGCCCGCCGATTCATGCGCTGAAGCTTCACTTGAAAGAATTCCTTCCAGGAGCCGCCGTCCTGAATCCGGCGGCGTGCGGAGTCGAAAACTTGGGCGACATGAGGTCGCCCCCTTCGAGCGGCCCGCATCGCGTAAGGCCGAAATTAGGCAGATCAGGTGAAGCCGCCGATGGCCACAAATGAACGCAAGGTGAACCCCTGCAGACGTTGTGGTTAGGTCACGGAACGCTTACGGGCAGAGCACACCCTGATTCCGGTCCACGGTGACAGAGCGGTGACACTTCCTTCTGGAACCCGTGGGGTCGGCGAGCCGTCTCGTTCCCCGAGAGCAATCGGGAGGCACAGCATGGAACGGCGTACGTTCATAGGCGGCGGCGCGGCCGCCCTCGCCGCGGTCGCCACGGCCTGCAAAGGCGGGGCCGCCGACGCGGACACCAGCAGTTCGTCGTCCCCCTCATCGTCCTCCGGTACGTCGGTCCGGGCCACCGGAGCCCTTGCCGCCCCCGCGAACTGGACCGCCCTCGCGCACGACCTGGACGGCAGCCTGATACGCCCGGGCGAGACCGACTGGGCCGCGGCCCGCCAGCTCTACAACACCCGCTTCGACGGCCTGAAGCCCGCGGCCGTGGCCTACGCCGCCCACGCCGACGACATCCGCACGACCCTCGCCTACGCCCGCGCCCACCACATCCAGGTCGCGATCCGCAACGGCGGCCACTCGTACGCGGGCTGGTCCTCCGGCAACGGCAAGCTGATCCTCGACGTCTCCCGGCTGAAGCAGATCCGGGTGAGCGGCGGCCAGGCCGTCGTCGGCGCCGGCGCCAAGCTGATCGACGTCTACCGCGGCCTCGCCGCGAAGGGCGTGACCATACCCGCCGGCTCCTGCCCCACGGTCGGCGTCTCCGGCCTGGTCCTCGGCGGCGGCCACGGCGTGGTCTCCCGGGCCTACGGCCTGACCTGCGACAACCTCACTCAGGCGACGCTGATCACGGCGGACGGCAAGGAGCTCGTCGCGAACGCCACCGAGAACAAGGACCTGTTCTGGGCCCTGCGCGGCGCGGGCAACGGCAACTTCGGCGTCGTGACCGAACTGCACTTCAGGACCCACCCGGCCCCGCAGGCCGTGACGGGCTATCTCACATGGCCCTGGTCGAAGGCGGCCGCGGTCGTCAAGGCCTGGCAGGAGTGGGGCCCGAGCCAGCCCGACGAGATCTGGTCCTCCCTGCACCTGGCGAACGCGGCGGGCGGCACCCCGACCGTCTCCGTCGCCTGCTTCTCCATCGGCGGCTACGGCGAGCTGAAGAACGCCGTGGACCGGCTGGCCGACAAGGTCGGCGCGAACGCGAGCAGCGTCTCGCTGCGCCGCCGCGGCTACGAGGAGGCCATGGAGATCTACGCCGGCTGCTCCTCCTTCTCCTCCCAGGCGCAGTGCCACCTGCCCGGTCCCACCCCGGGCCGCTCCCCGCAGGGCGCGCTCGGCCGGGAGACCTACGCGGCACGCTCCGACTTCTTCGACCGCTCGATCTCGGCCACCGGGATACAGACACTGCTGAAGCAGATGACGTCGGTGCGGGGCGGCTCCGGCAGCATCGCCCTGACGGCGCTCGGCGGCGCGGTCAACCGCGTCTCCCCCACGGCCACGGCCTTCGTCCACCGCCGCTCCCGGATGCTGGCGCAGTACATCGCGTCCTGGCGGGCCGGCACGACGGGCTCCACCGCCCAGTCCTGGCTGACCTCGGCCCACGACGCGATGAAGCCGTACGCCTCCGGGGCGGCTTACCAGAACTACACGGACCCGACGCTCACCAACTGGCGCAAGGCCTACTACGGTGACGCGGCGGCCCGCCTGGCGACGCTGAAGAAGCAGTACGACCCGAACCGCTTCTTCACCTACCCGCAGGCGCTGTAGGGCTCGCCGCAGCAGGCGCTTTTCAGGGGCGCGGGGAACGGCGCGACCGGCCACGACGGACCGCAGACGTCCCGCTGCCCCGAACGGCCGGACCAAGCGGAGCGGTCAGGCCGCGAGGTCGCGTTCCTCCGGCCCCGGTGCCTCGGTCCTGGCGCCCGGAACCACCGCGTCCCGCCCCACCGCCGAGCGCGAGCGGGACCGCACCAGCCATCCGCCCCACGACGACCGCCCGACCGCCGTCATCAGCGGCGTCAGCAGCGCCATCGCGACGGGCGAGAGCAGCAGCGCGACCGCCGTGCCGAGCGCGAACCCGCCCACCACGTCGGTCGGGTAGTGCACGCCCATGTAGACCCGGCAGAACCCTTCGAGCAGGGCCAGCCCGATGCCGACGAGCCCGAACCTGCGGTTGGCGACGAACAGCCCGACCCCCAGGGCCATGGTGATCGTCGCGTGGTCGCTCACGAACGAGAAGTCGGTCTTGCCGGACACCAGGACGTCCAGCCCCTGGTGGGTGCGGAAGGGCCGGGGCCGTTCGACGAAGCCCCGTATCGGCACGTTGACCAGCACGGCGAGCGCGGCGGCCAGCGGGGCCCACACCAGCGCGGCCACCGACGAGGCGGCGTCCTGCCCGCCCCGGCGCCGCACGGACCACCAGCACCAGACCACGAGCAGCACCATGGCGACGAGCAGCCCGTACTCCCCGACGTACGCCACCGCCCGGTCGAACCAGTGCGGCGCGTCCTTGGCCAGGCCGTTGATGTCGTAGAGCAGGTCGACGTCGGGGTTCGACCCGGATTCGGCGAGTCCAGCCATGGTGCTGCGGCTCCTTCGTCGTCTGCTGCCGGGCGCGCTCGCACACGCCTACGTGAACAGGAACGCACGGTCCCGCTTAGTACGTTCCACAGTCCACCGAATGATCACGCAGACGTTATCGAAGAGAGACACATCAGTGCAGCTCAGGGGGTGGGTTCACGCTCAGCTCACACCGTCGTGGGCAATGCTTTCGCGCCATCTTCGGTGACCCTCGTGGCCCCGAAGTACTCACCGGTGTCGATGGGGTCGAACCGGATCACGGCACCGGTCCGCGGCGCGTCGATCATGTAGCCGCCGCCGACGTAGATCCCCACGTGGTGGATGGCCCGGGAGTCGGTCGGGTCCGTGGAGAAGAACACCAGGTCGCCGGGGAGCAGCTCGTTCCGCTTGGGGTGCGGCCCGGCGTTGTACTGGTCGTTGGCGACGCGCGGCAGCGTGACCCCGACACTCTCGTACGCGGCCTTGGTCAGCCCCGAGCAGTCGAAACGCCCGTTGTCGGCGGCCGTTCCGTTGCCGCCCCACAGGTAGGGCGTGCCGAGCTTCTTCTGCGCGTAGTAGATGGCGCCCGCGGCCTGCTTGGAGGGGTCGACCCGGGTGACGGGCGCGGCGAAGCTCTCCTCGAGCGTCGTGATCGTCTTGACGTAGTTCCGCGTCTCCTTGTACGGCGGCACGCCCCCGTACTTGATCACCGCATAGGACCCCGCGTTGTACGAGGCCAGCATGTTTTCGGTCAGATTCCCGGGTACGTCCTTCACGTACGAGGCGAGCTGGCAGTCGTACGACGCGGCGGACGGGATGGCGTCCTGGGGGTCCCAGACGTTGCGAACGCCGTCGCCGTTGCCGTCGATGCCGTGCGTGGCCCAGGTGCCCGGGATGAACTGCGCTATCCCCTCGGCGGCCGCCGCGCTCCTCGCGTTCGGGTTGAACCCGCTCTCCTGGTAGAGCTGGGCGGCGAGCAGCGCGGGGTTGAGCGCCGGGCAGAGGTTGCCCCACTTCTGCACGATGGCCGAGTACGCGGCGGGCACGGCCCCCTTGGCCAGCGCCTTCGTCCCCCCGCCCACGCCGTTGACCAGGTTCCCGGCGACGATGTACACGCCGACGACGAGCAGCATCACGAAGGCCATGGCCGAGCCGACGGCAACCGTCGCTACGATCCATGCCTTACGCACCGTCAACCGCCCCTCACTGCCCGGGAGTCCGTTCGCCCACGTCAGTGTAGGGGCGCGTCCTGTGATACGGGGCGATCACCCAGAAGGAGAAAACAGCACGTGGCGACGCCGTACCCTCCGCAGAACCCGACGCCGGGGAACCCGTACGCCTCACAAGGGGGTTACGCGCCAAACGGCAGCCAATATGCGCCGTACGCCGCCCAGAACGGGGCGTACGCCCCCGTGCCTCACGGTGCGCCCCAGGGCTACGCACCGCCTCCCGGCGCCGTCTGCCGCGTCTGCGGCGCGGCGCCGGCCATGAGGGTGACGATACGTCAGCACACCGGCCTGCTCCTCGCCATGCGCTTCTCGAAGATGGAGGGGCCGCTGTGCCGCTCCTGCGGGGTGGCGATCCACCGCGACATGACCACGAAGACGCTCGCCGGCGGCTGGTGGAGCCCGGTCTCCCTGGTCTTCTTCGGCTGGGCCACCCTGCTGTGGAACCTGTTCGTCCATGTCCGCCTGACCAGGCTGCCGCAGCCGTCACCGTCGCCCACGGGCGTCGTGATGGACCCGGGCAGGCCCGTCTTCCGCCGCCCGGCGGCGTACGTACCGCTCGCGCTCCCGGCCCTCTGGCTCACCCTGTACTTCTGGAACCAGGCGAGCAGCACCTACTAGGGCCTGTTGGTCACGGATCGGCGGCGGCGTCCCGGTACAGCTCTGCCGCCTCCTTGCCCAGCACGACGCTGTAGGAGACGTCGTCCGTGGAGCCGCCCTTCTCGTGGCCGCCCAGGATCCCGACGACCTCCCGGTCCCCGTTGACCCACGGACTGCCGCTGGTGCCGCCCGACAGGCCGGGGCACTCGATCCGCTGCTGGGTGGGGCTGTGCGCGGTCGGCTTGTTGGTGCAGCTGACCGGCACCTCGCCGGTGTTCGGATAGCCGGTGATGGTGACGGCCGTCGCCCCGGTCGCCATGCCGGCCACGAACCGGTTCCCGCCGACGGCGTCCTCGACGCCCTTGCCGTCCCGGTCCTCGAGGACGGCGAAGGCGACGTCGCTGTCCTCGTCCTGCCCCTTTGCCCAGCCGTCGGGCAGGAACGACCGGTGGACGGTCCACACCCCGTACGGCGCCTGCCCGTCCCGGTACCCCGGCACGAACACGAGGTCCCCGTCCCCGTCCAGGCAGTGCGCGGCGGTGACGACGAGGTCGCGGTGCGGGCTGTGCACCACCGAGGCGGTGCAGAAGTGCCCGCCGGCCAGCGCTGGTCTGCGGTCGGCGTCGAAGAGCGCCCCCACGCGCGCGTTCTGGCCGCCCGCCGCCGCGGTCGCGGTCACGCCGAAGGGCCCGGGACCGTCGTCGGCGTTCGCCAGCGAGGACGAGGTGAAGGCCGAGACCAGGATCAGGACCATGGCGTACACGGGGCCGCTGATGCGGCGGTTGATACGTGAGGTGCGCTTCATCGGCACCCACTGTGACCGACGAAGGTGAGAAAAAGGTCTGCCGTTCACTGAGATCTCTCCGTGAACGGCGTTCGCAGCGCCCGGGGAGCGCGGCCTATCGGACCACCCGGCGACACACCCATGCCTTGCTGCCCTCCGTCCCACGCTCCCCCCGGGAACCACCTCCACCGTACTGGCGCACCGCTGAGGGCGCCTCCCCACGTCGCTGACCTGTGTGTTTCCTGTGTACGAGGTCAAGCAGCGCCCATGCCCGCCCCACCGCCCCGCCATCGATCGGCAACCGCCCAACCCCCTTCGGTAATGCGGAAGTCAGAACTCCGCATCGGCCTTGTTTGTCGCGTACTCAACAAGCGATGGTCTACGCGGGTCGCCGCCCCTGCCGGACCTCCCTCCGGCAGCCCCCCACCGCAGGCCTCTGCCCACCACTTCCAGGAGGCTGTACGTTGCGTACGACCACCCCCAACTCCCCCTACATATCCGGCAGATGGCGTCGCGTCAGCTCGGCCGCCGCGGCCACCACGGCGCTGGTGCTCGCCGGCCTCGGCACCGCCGTCCACGCGAACGCGGCCGCTCCCGCCGCGCCCCCGACCGACACCAAGGCCGTCGCCGCCCAGGTCGCCAAGGCCCATGTGCGCTACGAGAAGGCCTGCGCCGCGACCCCGAAGAAGGGCTACGCCGCCTGCGACGCCCTGCGCGTCACCGGCGGCACCACCGCCTTCATGGAGAAGCAGGCCGCGCTCAAGGGCGTCACGCCCCGGACCATCACTCACGACGCCGCCGCCTCCGACCCCACCGGCTACGGCCCCTCCGACCTCCAGTCCGCCTACGGCCTCGCCGACGCCGCCGCCTCCAGCGGCTCCGGCCGCACCGTCGCCATCGTCGACGCCTACGACGACCCCAACGCCGAGGCGGACCTGGCCACCTACCGCTCGTACTACGGCCTGAGCGCCTGCACCACCGCCAACGGCTGCTTCAAGAAGGTCGGCCAGACCGGCTCCACGACCTCCCTGCCCTCCGCCGACAGCGGCTGGGCCGGCGAGATCTCCCTCGACGTCGACATGGTCAGCGCGGCCTGCCCGAACTGCAGCATCCTGCTCGTCGAGGCCAAGTCGGCCTCCGACGCCAACCTGGGCACGGCGGTCAACGAGGCCGTCAAGCTGGGCGCCAAGTACGTCAGCAACAGCTACGGCGGCAGCGAGTCCTCGTCCGACACGACGTACGACTCCTCCTACTACAACCACCCGGGCGTCGCCATCACCGCCAGCGCGGGCGACAGCGGCTACGGCGCCGAGTACCCGGCCGCGTCGAAGTACGTGACCGCGGTCGGCGGCACCAAGCTCTCCACCTCCTCCGCCGCCCGCGGCTGGACCGAGAGCGTCTGGCGGACCAGCAGCACCGAGGGCACCGGCTCCGGCTGCTCCGCCGACGACGCCAAGCCCTCCTGGCAGACCGACACCGGCTGCGCCAAGCGCATGATCGCGGACGTCTCGGCCGTCGCCGACCCCGCCACCGGCGTCTCCGTCTACGACACCTACGGCGCCGACGGCACCGGCTGGAACACCTACGGCGGCACCAGCGCCTCGTCCCCGCTCATCGCCTCGGTCTACGCCCTCGCGGGCACCCCGGGCAGCGGCGACTACCCGGCCCAGTACCCCTACGCCGCGGCCGGCACCTCGGCCCTCAACGACGTGACCAGCGGCAGCAACGGCACCTGCGGCACCGGCTACTTCTGCACCGCCGGGTCCGGCTACGACGGCCCGACCGGCTGGGGCACCCCGGAAGGCGTCGGCGCCTTCACGGGCTGACGGCACCGGCGCACGACCTCCCCGTCGGGTCACGGGGAGCCGCCCGGACGAGGAGTACGTGGGGCCTCCTCGGCGGCACGGAGAGGAAAACGGGTCACGGCAGCCGGCCGCGGCCCGTTTTCCGTGCGTCCACCGCTGACTCTCCGTCACCGGCCGGACCGAAGCGACGAGTCGCAGTCCACCCGCCGTACCGGGATACTCTTCCTCCGTCACCCCGAGCACAGGGGCCCGACCCCTCACACTGCCCGATCGTCAGGAACGAATCGGGCCGTAACGGTGGTTAACGACGGAACCACACCCGAGGTTCCGCCCAGGCCTCATTGCCCGGCGTGACCTGCCGTGATACACAGAGTGACCTGACTGCTATTCGTACGAAACCCACCAGGCAATGACGCCAAGTCGACATACGACGGCGGCATTGTCGGCGAGAATGAGCCTGACCTCTGCGCACCCGCAGAGGACTGCGGAACTACCCACCAGGGGCGGTGACTTACATGCTCTTTGCGGCCGACAAGGGAGACATCAACACCATCATCGGCGGGATCGCTCCGGACTGGGGCCCCTTCGGCAGCCTGGGCAACGAGGCCAAGGTGATGATCGAGGTGGTCATGGCGGTCGCCATCCTCCTCTGCCTCGGCATCGCCATCTGGGGCGCCGCGAAGCAGCGCATCGGCGCGACGGCGCTGCGCGACACCTTCAGTGCCGAACAGGGCAAGGGCCTCATCATCGCCGGCCTCACGGGCGTCTTCATCATCGGCTCCCTGGGCACGCTGTTCACCATCGTGTACGGCATGGCCGTCTAACGTCCGCCGGCGGCAGGCGCCCAGCAGTCCTCTCCGGGCCCGCCCGGTCCCCCTCAACCCCCACCCGCCCGTCGTGCCCACCGGCAGAGGTTGCGTTTCCCTGATGTCGAGTCACCACACCGCGCCCACGCGGGAACCAGCCCGGCTACCGTCGTATGTCTACGAGGTGGAGAGGGCGTACGCGGTATGAGTCTCGGAGACGAGGGGCAGACCCGCACGAGGCTGCCCGAGGGCGGCGGTGACGTGTACGGAGGCGCACGGCGCGGCGGCCGCTCGTCCTCCCGGAGCCTGGTCACGGTGGTCGGCGTGGTCGTCCTGCTGATCGCAGCGATCGCCTTCGCGAACCGCGGAGGAGACGATTCCTCATCCTCGTCCCCCTCGGCCGACAAACCAAAGACGTCCGCCACCTCCCCCACCGGAACAAAGCCGGTCCAGTCCAACTACGCCCACGACCAACAGGGCGCCCAGAGCGCGGCGGCCAACTATTCGGTCGCGCTCGGCTCCAGCGACATGTTCAACACCGCGAGCCGGCACGACATCGTCAACGCCGTCTACGCCCCCGATGTCGCCGCGACGCGGCTGTCAGCGCTCGACAGCGCGTACTCCAGCGAGAAGTTCCTGACCAACATCGGCCTCGACAAGGACGGCAGAGCGCCGAACGGCCAGACCTTCGTCTCCCGAGTCGTTCCGGTCGGCACCAAGGTCACCGCTTTCAGCGCCGGCGCTGCCACCGTCGACGTCTGGTACACGTCGCTCTTCGGGCTGTCAGGCGACAGCTCGACCAACCCGGTGACGGAGAGCTGGTACACCACGACGTACCAGCTGAAGTGGATCGACAACGACTGGAAGGTCACCGACTTCCAGCAGAAGGACGGGCCCGTGCCGGTCGGGCGCGATCAAAAGGCTTCCACCGCCGACGACATGACGAAGGCCGTCGAGGAGTTCGGAGGTTTCACCTATGCGCGCTAACCCCCGCTTCCTGAGGATCACAGCCACCGTCGCCACCGTCCAGGCCTCTGCCGTGCTGCTGGCCACCCGGGCCTTCGCCGCACCGACGCCCAAGCCGACCACCAGCAACGACCCCTGCGACCTCATCCGGGGCCCCGCCAAGGACTACTGCGAACGCGGCAGCGGCGACAAAGGAACCGGTGGATCCACCAGTCTCGACCCCACCGGCACCCTCGACCCCCTCGCCTCCCTCGCCAAGGGCTGTGCCGATGCCGCCTCCTGGACCATCGACAAGCTCAGTGGCGCGGTGAAGGACACGGCGAACGTCGACTTCACGAACACCAAGTTCCTTCAGCAGTACGCCGTCGTCTTCGCCGCCTCCACCATCCTCACCCTCCTGCTGTGGCTCCTCGCCGTGGCCAAGCGAGCCGTCAGAGGCGTCCCCCTCACGACGGCCATCTCGGAGGCGATCGGGTTCCTCTGGCTGACGGTCCTCGCGTCCGCCTTCACCCCCCTGATCCTCTACACCGTCGTATCCGCCACCGACGGCATCACCGACGTCCTCGCCAAGACCACCGGCGACCAGACGGACACCTTTTTCGGCACGTTCTCCGGCGCCCTCGACAAGGGCAACAACATCGGCGGCGGCCCGATCATGCTGATCGTCGTCTCCCTGGTCAGCATCCTCGCCGCCGGCGTCCTGTGGCTCGAGCTCGTCATCCGCGCCGCGCTCCTGTACGTCGGCGCCCTCCTCGGCACCGTCGTCTACGCCGGCCTGGTCGACAAGAACCTGTGGGGCCACGTCCGCCGCTGGGCGGGCATCATGATCGCGGTGATCCTGGTCAAGCCGGTCATCGTGATCGTGCTCGGCCTGGCCGGCGCGCTGTCCACCGACGGCGGCCCCGACTCCTTCTCCGCGGTCGTCTCCGGCCTCGCCATCATCCTGCTCGCCATCTTCGCCAGCGCGATGATCTACCGCTTCGTCCCCGGCTTCGGCGACGAGATCGCCAACGGCCGCAACAACCGCATCATGCAGGGCGCCGAGGGCAAGGCCGCGGCGGTCATCAGCTCCCCGGCCACCATGGTCGCCCAGGGCATCAAGACCCACAGCGCCCGCGCCAACGACAACGGAGGCGGCGGCCAGTCGTCCTCCGGCGGCGCCCGCCCGGCCAACCCGGCCACCGGCGGAGTCGCCGCGCACAGCACCCGGACGTCGAACGGCGGTGGCGGCGGATCCGTCCCCTCCGCCGCACCCGCACCCCGTTCGTCGAGCCCGGTGAACACCCCGCACGCAAGCAGCACTCGCAACAGCAGTACCAACCGCACTGGAGGTGAAGGGCGTTGACGACCGAGTCCCACCTGTCCCATCCGGTCACGCCCCGCCGTACCTATCTCATCGGCCGCGCCCGGCCGAACGCGATCGTCGGCCGCAACCGCGAGTCCGGCGAGATCGTGCTGATCATCGCGGGCGCGTTCCTCGGCATGATGTGCGGGCTCATCGTTCCCGTCCTCTCCCTGCGCATCGTGCTGCTGATGGGCTTTCCGCTGATCGCGCTGGCCGCGGTCTACGTGCCGTACAAGCACCGCACGTTCTACAAGTGGTTCGAGATCAACCGCAGTTACAAGCGCACCCTGAAGCAGGGCACGGTGTACCGCTCGGGGGTCGTCGAGGCCGGCACCCGGCTCGACGGCCGCGAGATCGAGATCGGGCCCCCGCCCGGCATCGGCCGCATCACCTGGCTCGCCGCCCCCTTCGGACCGGACGAGATCGCCGTACTGCTGCACGCGGACCGCAGGACGGTCACCGCGGCCATCGAGATCGAGGGCCCGGGCGTCGGCCTGCGCGACTCGGAGGACCAGGAAGCCCTCGTCGACCGCTTCGGCACCCTGCTCAAGCACGTCGCCAACGGCGACGGCTTCGTCACCCGCCTCCAGATGCTCGCCCGCACCCTGCCGGCCGACCCGGACGCGCACGCCAAGGACGTCGCCGTCCGCGGCGACGAGAAGGCCCTGGGCTGGCTGCAGGAGTCGTACGACCAACTCCAGTCGATGGTGTCGACGAGCAGCGAGCAGCACCGCGCCTACCTCGTCGCCTGCATGCACTTCACCCGCGAACTCGCGGCCGAGGCGCACGCGATGGCGCGGGCCGCCCGCCCGCAGAGCGGCCGCAAGCTGGACCGGGACGCGGGTCTCGCGGTCGTCATGGCGCGCGAGCTCACCGACATCTGCTCGCGCCTCCAGGAGGCCGACATCCGGGTGCGCCAGCCCCTCGGCCAGGGACGCCTCGCCTCCCTGGTCCACTCCATGTACGACCCGGACCACCCGATCGACCACATCCAGGCGATGACCAAGCGCAACGCCTGGCCGGCCGAGCTGGACGCGATGGAGCCCACGTACCTCCAGGCCAAGACCCGGGAGTCGGCCACGCGCGCCCCCTGGTGCCACGCCACCGCCTGGGTGAAGGAGTGGCCGATGACCCCGGTGGGCGTCAACTTCCTGGCCCCGCTGCTGGTCCACACCCCGGACGTCATCCGAACGGTCGCCGTGACGATGGATCTCGAGCCCACCGAGGTAGCCATCGAACGCATGCTGACCGAGAAGACCAACGACGTGGCGGAGGCCTCCCGCGCCGCCAAGATGAACCGCACCGTCGACCCCCGTGACATCGCCGCCCACAACCGCCTCGACCAACGCGGCGAGGACCTCGCCAGCGGCGCCGCCGGCGTCAACCTCGTCGGCTACATCACCGTCTCCTCCCGCTCCCCCGAGGCCCTGGCCCGCGACAAGCGGACCATCCGGGCCTCGGCCGGAAAGTCGTACCTGAAGCTGGAGTGGTGCGACCGCGAGCACCATCGCGCGTTCGTGAACACGCTCCCGTTCGCCACCGGCATCCGAAGGTAGGGACCACAAGCATGCGGGATCCGCTGTCCGTCCTCACCGACGCCTTCACGGCCTTCCTGTTCGGGAAGGTCGAGACGACCCGCCTGCCGGTGCGCACCTCCACGGGCCAGGCCCAGGCGGTCTACCTGCCCACGGCCGCACCCGGCCTCGGCGACTCCGGCGTCATCATCGGCCGCGAGGTGTACTCCGGCAAGGGGTACATCTACGACCCCTTCCAGCTCTACGGCCAGCAGCTGCCGGCCCCCCACTGGCTGGTCCTCGGCGAGTCCGGCAACGGCAAGTCGGCCCTGGAGAAGACGTACGTCCTGCGGCAGCTGCGCTTCCGCGACCGCCAGGTCGTCGTCCTCGACGCCCAGGGCGAGGACGGCGTCGGCGAGTGGAACCTGATCGCGGAGGAGCTGGGGATAACTCCCATCCGGCTGGACCCGACGGCGGCCCTGGACCACGGGATCCGGCTCAACCCCCTCGACCCGGCGATCACCACGACCGGCCAGCTCGCCCTGCTGCGGACCATCATCGAGGTGGCGATGGGCCACGGCCTCGACGAGCGCTCCGGCTTCGCCCTCAAGGTCGCGCACGCCTACGTCAACGAGACGATCGTCGAGCGCCAGCCGGTCCTCACCGACATCGTCGAGCAGCTGCGCCACCCCGAGCCGGAGTCCGCCGAGGCGATGAACGTCGCCACCGACGACGTACGGGCCTGGGGTCTGGACGTCGCCCTGGTGCTGGACCGTCTGGTCGACGGTGACCTCAGGGGCATGTTCGACGGCCCGACGACGGTCGGCATCGACCTGGACGCGCCCCTCATCGTCTTCGACCTGTCCCACATCGACCGCAACTCCATCGCCATGCCGATCCTGATGGCGATCGTCGGCGTGTGGCTGGAGCACACCTGGATCCGCCCCGACCGGAAGAAGCGCATCTTCCTGGTCGAGGAGGCCTGGCACATCATCAACAGCCCCTTCGTGGCGCAGCTGTTCCAGCGGCTGCTCAAGTTCGGCCGACGCCTGGGTCTGTCCTTCGTCGCGGTCGTCCACCACCTGTCCGACGTGGTGGACGGGGCCGCGGCCAAGGAGGCGGCCGCGATCCTGAAGATGGCGTCGACCCGCACGATCTACGCCCAGAAGGCGGACGAGGCACGGGCGACCGGACGGGTGCTGGGCCTGCCCCGATGGGCCGTGGAGATCATCCCCACGCTCACCCCGGGCATCGCGGTCTGGGACGTCAACGGCAATGTCCAGGTGGTCAAACACCTGATCACGGAGACGGAACGTCCGCTGGTCTTCACCGACCGCGCGATGACGGAGTCGTCCACCGACCTCACGGACGACGCCCTGCACGCCGCCGAGCTGGAGGCGGAGGAGCGCGCGGCCGCCTTCGTGGAACAGCATCTGAGCGACTACGAGGGCCCGTCCGAGTCGACGGTGGCGTAGGGGAGGGCGGGACGTGGTGAGACCGGACGACCGCGGACGGGACGGCCAGGGCGGCATCCCGGACGGCCTCCTGCTCGGCATACTCGCCTTCCTGCTCGGCATGACCCTGCTGGTGTGGTCGGCCACGGGCTTCGCCGGCTGGTTCGCCAAGGGCGGCTGGCCGCAGGGCGTCACCTTCGTCCGCACCCCCCTCGCCATGCGCCACCTCATCGGCCGGCCGCACGACATCCCCGGCGCCTGGCCCGACACCCCGAAGACCCAGCTCTCCGGATACGGCCTCTTCTGGGGCCTGTTCATCGGCCAGCTGATGGTGCTGGTCGTCCTGACCGTGTTCGTGATGGGAACCGTCGCCCGCTGGCGCGCGGTCCGCCTCCAGCGGCGCATGGAACGGGCGGCCGGGCACCGCGCGGCCCAGGACCACACGGCCGTCGAGCAGCCCGCTCCGGCGGCCGCCCCCGCCCCCGAGCCCCTGCCGGCGCACCACGAGGTACCGACCCCGAGGACGGCACCACCGCAGCCGGAGACCACGGTCCTGCACGAGGAAGCGGCCCCCACCACCCCCCTCTTCGGCGGGGAACCCGTCACGGCCGGCCAGGAACGCCTTGTCGTCGCCCCGCGGGAAAGCCGCCAGGCGACCGCCACCCAGGCCGTACGCGACGCGGAGGGCGCCGCCCTCGTCATCACCTCGAACCCCGCGGTCTGGTCGGACACCAAGGACGCCCGGCAGAAACTGGGCCCCGTCCTCCTCTACGATCCCGCCCACCTCTGCGACACCCCGGCCCGTCTGCACTGGTCCCCCACGGCCGGCTGCGAGGACAAGCAGACGGCGACGGCCAGGTCCGCCGCACTGCTCGCCGCGATCCGCCCCACGGCCAAGCTCGACCAGGCCCTCGCGGCGACCGCCGAAACGCTCCTGCGCTGCTATCTGCACGCCGCGGCCGTCGACGGCCGCACCACCCGCCATGTCCACCGCTGGGCCCAGGGCGCCCAGGTACAGGACGCGGTACGCATCCTCCGGACGAACCCCAAGGCGGCTCCCGGCTGCGCCGGCGAACTCGAGGCCGCGCTCACCGCGCACCCCGAACGTCGCGACATGGCACAGGAGTTGACCAGCAGAGCACTGTCCTCCCTCTTCACGGTCAACATCCGAGAGGCCTGCACTCCAAACCGCACCGATGCCCTCGCCTTGGATTCCTTCGTCCACGAAGGGGGCACGCTTTATGTAGTGGGGGAGTCCATCGAGGACCCCAGGACCAATCCGGGGGCGATGCCCCTCCTGACGGCCCTCGTCTCCAGCGTGGTCGAGCGCGGCCGGCACATGGCCGAACGGTCATCCTCCGGTCGCCTCGACCCACCACTCACGCTCGTGCTCGACGATGTGGCCGCCGTGGCTCCGCTTCCCCAGCTCCCGGAGCTGCTGGCCACCGGAGCGGAGCGAGGCCTGCCGACCCTGGCCCTGCTCCGCTCCCGAGAACAGGGCCGCTCCCGCTGGCCGCACGACGAACTCCCGGTCTAGCGCACCGGGTTCGGCGCGTCAGCCGGCGTCCCGCTCGACGGCGAACTCCAGCTCGGACTCCGCGGAGTGCTGCCCCAACGGCACGGTCACCCCGGTCGGCTCGAACCCGACCTTGCGATACAGCCGCTGGGCCCGTCCGTTGTCCTCGTGCACGATGAGCCGCACCCGCTCGGCACCGCGCGACCACGCCCACTCCAGCCCGGCGTCGAAGAGCACCTCGGTGAGCCCGATGCCCCGGCACTCGGGCCTGACGAAGACGCCCACGACATGCCCCTGCGTCCGCTCCACGGGAAACCCGGCCCAGTCGGTCGTGCCGACGTCCTCGATGAGCACGGTCAGCGTCCCGACCCACTCCCCGTCGGGCCCCTCGGCGATGATCTGCTGCGCCCCGGTCGCCCCTTCGGCGGCACCGACGGCCCGCTCCTGCCAGAAGGAATCCGGCCGCGCCAGCGCCTCGTCGTACGTCTCCAGAAAAGCCAGATGCGCTACGGCGTCCTGCAGCGCGGCAAGCCGCAGGGCCTTCGCCGCGGGCCACTCGTCGACGTGTATGGAACGGACCTTGTAGTTCATGCTCGCAACGGTAGCGGAACGCAGAAAACCCCCGTACCGATTATTGGTACGGGGGTTTTCTCAAAGATTGTTCGGCGGCGTCCTACTCTCCCACAGGGTCCCCCCTGCAGTACCATCGGCGCTGTAAGGCTTAGCTTCCGGGTTCGGAATGTAACCGGGCGT
>NZ_JBHVGU010000003.1:316105-374220 GCF_042800575.1 Streptomyces sp. NPDC057616 | reverse complement strand
GGCGGGGCACCGGCCCAAACCAATTCCTTGGGGGACGGGGGAGAAAAACGAGCCGCCTGGCGGACCTCTTGCTCCAGTCCGCCGGGCGCCTCGTGAACGTCGCGCTGATCAGTCCTTGATCTCGCAGATGGCGGCGCCGGAGGTGAGGGAGGCGCCGATCTCGGCGGACAGGCCCTTGATGGTGCCGGACTTGTGCGCGTTGAGCGGCTGTTCCATCTTCATGGCCTCCAGGACGACGACGAGGTCGCCCTCCTTGACCTCCTGGCCCTCCTCGACGGCGACCTTGACGATGGTGCCCTGCATGGGCGAGGCGAGGGTGTCGCCGGAGGCGACCGGGCCGGACTTCTTGGCGGCGCGCCGCTTGGGGCGGGCGCCGGCGGCGAGGCCGGTGCGGGCCAGGGACATGCCCAGCGAGGACGGCAGGGAGACCTCGAGGCGCTTGCCGCCGACCTCGACGACGACCGTCTCGCGGCCCGGCTCCTCGTCCGACTCCGCGTCGGCGGGGGCGGCGAAGGGCTTGATCTCGTTGACGAACTGGGTCTCGATCCAGCGGGTGTGGACCGTGAACGGCTCGGTGCTGCCGGTCAGTTCGGGCGCGAACGCCGGATCCTTGACCACCGCGCGGTGGAACGGGATGGCCGTGGCCATGCCCTCGACCCGGAACTCCTCCAGGGCGCGGGCGGCGCGCTGGAGGGCCTCCTTACGAGTGCGGCCCGTCACGATCAGTTTGGCCAGCAGGGAGTCCCAGGCGGGGCCGATGACGCTGCCGGACTCGACGCCGGCGTCCAGGCGCACGCCCGGTCCCGACGGCGGGGCGAACAGGGTGACGGTGCCGGGGGCGGGCAGGAAGCCTCGGCCGGGGTCCTCGCCGTTGATGCGGAACTCGAAGGAGTGGCCGCGCAGTTCGGGGTCGCCGTAGCCGAGTTCCTCGCCGTCGGCGATGCGGAACATCTCGCGGACCAGGTCGATGCCGGCGACCTCCTCGGTGACCGGGTGCTCGACCTGGAGGCGGGTGTTGACCTCGAGGAAGGAGATGGTGCCGTCGTTGCCGACGAGGAACTCCACGGTGCCGGCGCCGACGTAGCCGGCCTCCTTGAGGATGGCCTTGGAGGAGGCGTACAGCTCCGCCAGCTGCTCCTGGGACAGGAACGGCGCCGGGGCCTCCTCGACCAGTTTCTGGTGGCGGCGCTGGAGCGAGCAGTCGCGGGTGGAGACGACGACCACGTTGCCGTGGGTGTCGGCCAGGCACTGGGTCTCCACGTGGCGGGGCTGGTCGAGGTAGCGCTCGACGAAGCACTCGCCGCGGCCGAAGGCGGCGACCGCCTCGCGCACGGCGGACTCGTACAGCTCGGGCACCTCCTCCAGGGTGCGGGCGACCTTCAGGCCGCGGCCGCCGCCGCCGAAGGCGGCCTTGATGGCGATCGGCAGGCCGTGCTCCTGGGCGAAGGCGACGACCTCCTCGGCGCCGGAGACCGGGTCGGGCGTGCCCGCGACCAGCGGGGCGCCGGCGCGCTGGGCGATGTGCCGGGCGGCCACCTTGTCGCCGAGGTCGCGGATGGCCTGCGGCGGCGGGCCGATCCAGGTCAGCCCGGCGTCCAGCACGGCCTGGGCGAACTCGGCGTTCTCCGACAGGAAGCCGTAGCCGGGGTGGACGGCGTCCGCGCCGGCCTCGCGGGCGGCGTTGAGGACTTTCTCGATGTCCAGGTAGCTGCTCGCCGGGGTGTCACCGCCCAGGGCGAACGCTTCGTCCGCGGCGCGGACGTGCAGAGCGTCGCGGTCCGGGTCCGCGTAGACGGCCACGCTCGCGATCCCGGCATCCCGGCAGGCCCGGGCCACGCGGACAGCGATTTCGCCACGGTTGGCGATGAGCACCTTGCGCACGATTGAGGCTCCCTCCTTGAAACAAGCCGAGTTTAGGGACTGGCTACACGGCACTACGACCCGTCCCCAATGGTGAGCTTGCCCACACGGAGCGTGATACGAGGCTCGCTCGACCCGCGAAAGCCCTTGTCGCACCGCGGCACGCAGGACTCCTCCGGGAAACCCTAGCTCTCCCGTGTGGTCAAGGTCTCTGTGAGAGCGTGCTGCGGGCCACTCGGTTTCTTTGTGGAGTCCCTACGAATGGCCCAACGAATCTTTGCCCTCCGCAGAACCCTTGTCCCGGGGTTTACCCGTTAGTAGCGTTCACGATGTCCGGGACGTACTTGGGGTAACAGCAGCCGTGCCCGGCCCGATTCGGGCACGGCGGTCGAAAGTGGGTGGGGAACCGGTGGTACGCAGACCGGTGGCATGGGCCGTGGCGATCGTGCTCTTCGTGGAGGCGTTCGGAGTCGCCGCGCTCAACTGGTTCCTTGGGGTCGTGGTCGACCGTCAGGACATGTCCCTGGCCGGACTCGACTCCGACATGATGGCGAACTCCTCGAAGATCGGCGGGATCGTCTTCGGGCTCTACTTCGCCCTGTGCGGCCTGGTGGCGCTGCTCGTGGCGCTGCGCAACCGCCCGCCGGCCGGCTTCGGACGCATCCTGCTGATCAGCGCGGCCGTCGTGCACGCGCTGCTCGGGGCCTTCGCCTGGGGCCTGGTGGGCTGGGGCGCGTTCCTGTTCATGGTGGTCGTGCTGGGGCTCATCGTGCTGCTCCTGATGACCTACGACAGCCCGGCGGAGCCGGCGGACGCGGCCCCGGCCGCGACACCCCCGGAGAACGACGGCGGCAAGGACGGCGAGGGTTCGCCCGTCACCTCTCCGCCGGCGCCCACAACTCCGTGATGCCGACGCCCAGCTGGGCCAGGAGCCGGCGGACGAGGGGCAGGCTGATGCCGATGACGTTGCCGTGGTCGCCGTCGATGCCCTCGATGAACGGCGCGCTGCGGCCGTCGAGCGTGAACGCGCCCGCGACGTAGAGGGGTTCGCCCGAGGCGACGTAGGCGGCGACCTCCTCGTCGGTGGGCTCGCCGAAGCGGACGACGGTCGAGGCGGTCGCGGAGGTGTAGCGGCCGCTGACGGTGTCGTAGACGCAGTGGCCGGTCTGGAGCGTGCCCGCGCGTCCGCGCATCGTCTTCCAGCGGGCCGTCGCCTCCTCGGCGTCGGCCGGCTTGCCGAGCGCCGCGCCGTCCAGGTCGAGGACGGAGTCGCAGCCGATGACCAGGGCGCCGTGCGCGTCCGGCCTGGCCGCCACGACGGAGGCCTTGGCCTCGGCCAGGGCGAGGGCGAGTTCGGCGGGGGTGGGGGCGGTCACGGCGTCCTCGTCGACACCGCTGACGATGACCTCCGGTTCGAGACCGGCCTGGCGCAGCAGGTTCAGCCGGGCAGGGGACTGCGAGGCGAGGATGAGGCGGCGGCGGGGCGCGTCTGTCATGCGGTCAGGGTAGTCGCGAGTGACGGCGCGGCGGGCCGGCGGTCGCCCTACCTCAGCCCGATGACGATCATCGCCAGGATCATGGCCAGAGCCATGAGGAGACCGAGCCGCCGCATCATGTCCTGCGTGTCGCGCAGTTCCTTGGGCGGCTCGTTCTCGGGGTCTGACCACAGCATGCTTCCAGCGTGCGGCGGGCCCGGGCCGGGCGCCTGAGTACGGGTACTCAAGTTGGCGCCCGGCGTCGCACTACCCCGGCCAGTAGGTGCGGGCCCAGGACGTCGGGCCCGGCTGGGGCAGGCGGTGCGAGGCGATGCGGGACGGGTCGGACCAGGTGTCGCGCTTCCGTGTCGCGCCGGGCGGGACGGAGGCCTCCGCCGCGGCGCGGGCGCGGACCACCGCCAGGGCGGCGGCCAGCTCCTCCGCGGTCGGGTTGCCCCGTACGACCTTGATGTTCATGACGGCTCCCTGCCGGGCTAGAGGGGGATGTTGCCGTGCTTCTTCGGCGGCAGCGACTCGCGCTTGGTGCGCAGCTGGCGCAGACCGCGGACGACGTGGGCGCGGGTGTCGGAGGGCATGATCACCGCGTCGACGTAGCCGCGCTCGGCCGCGATGTAGGGGTTGAGGAGGGCGTCCTCGTACTCCTGGATCAGCCGGGCCCGGGTCGCCTCCAGGTCGCCGGCGGCGTCGGCCTCGGCGATGGTGCGGCGGTGCAGGATGTTGACCGCGCCCTGGGCGCCCATGACGGCGATCTGGGCCGTCGGCCAGGCGAGGTTGAGGTCGGCGCCCAGGTGCTTGGAGCCCATGACGTCGTAGGCGCCGCCGAAGGCCTTGCGGGTGATGACCGTGATCAGCGGGACCGTCGCCTCGGCGTAGGCGTAGATCAGCTTGGCGCCGCGGCGGATGATGCCGTCGTGCTCCTGGTCGACGCCCGGCAGGAAGCCGGGGACGTCGACGAAGGTGATGACGGGGATGTTGAAGGCGTCGCAGGTGCGCACGAAGCGCGCGCCCTTCTCGCTCGCCTTGATGTCCAGGCAGCCGGCGAACTGCATGGGCTGGTTGGCGACGATGCCCACCGGGTGGCCCTCGACCCGGCCGAAGCCGGTGAGGATGTTCGGCGCGAACAGCGGCTGCGTCTCGAAGAACTCGGCGTCGTCGAGGATGTGCTCGATGACGGTGTGCATGTCGTAGGGCTGGTTCGCGCTGTCCGGCACGAGGGTGTCCAGCTCCAGGTCCTCGCCGGTGACGGCGAGGTCGGCCTCCTCGGGGTAGACCGGGGCCTCGGAGAGGTTGTTGGACGGCAGGTACGACAGCAGCTGCTTGACGTACTCGATGGCGTCCTTCTCGTCGCCGGCCATGTGATGGGCCACGCCGGAGGTCGAGTTGTGGGTGCGGGCGCCGCCCAGCTCCTCGAAGCCGACGTCCTCGCCGGTGACGGTCTTGATGACGTCCGGGCCGGTGATGAACATGTGCGAGGTCTGGTCGACCATCACCGTGAAATCGGTGATCGCGGGGGAGTAGACCGCGCCGCCCGCGCACGGGCCGACGACCAGGCTGATCTGCGGGATGACACCGGAGGCATGGGTGTTGCGGCGGAAGATCTCGCCGTACGCGCCGAGCGAGGCCACGCCCTCCTGGATGCGGGCGCCGCCGGAGTCGTTGATGCCGATGACCGGGCAGCCGGTCTTCAGCGCGAAGTCCATGACCTTGACGATCTTCTGGCCGTAGACCTCGCCCAGCGCGCCGCCGAAGACGGTGAAGTCCTGCGAGAAGACGGCGACCGGGCGGCCGTCGACCGTGCCGTAGCCGGTCACGACGCCGTCGCCGTAGGGGCGGTTGGTCTCGAGGCCGAAGTTGGTGGAGCGGTGCCGGGCGAACTCGTCGAGTTCCACGAACGAGCCCTCGTCGAGCAGCAGCTCGATCCGCTCACGGGCCGTCAACTTGCCCTTGGCGTGCTGCTTCTCGACGGCGCGTGCGGAGCCGGCGTGCGTCGCTTCCTCGATACGGCGCTGGAGATCCGCGAGTTTGCCCGCGGTGGTGTGGATGTCGATCCCTGGGATCTCTTGACGCTCTTCCGGCTCGGACATCGGGATGAGGCTCCCTGCCTGCTCAAAAGGGGGGACGGTTACTCATCCGTAGAGTAGTGGGGGGCCTACGAATCAGCAGTGCGGCGTTTCACACACCTAGGGTGGCTTGCATGACGCCGCGAGATGCTTCAGACGACAGCCGCTGGTCCGATCTGGACCGGCCTCCCCTCAACGCGAACGCGCTGCGCCGCGGTCTGGTGCAGGAGGGCGGGCTGTGGCGTGACGTGGAGGTGGTGCCGAGCACCGGCTCCACCAACTCCGACCTGGTCGCCCTGGCCGCGGCGGGCAAGGCGGCCGAGGGCTCGGTCCTGATCGCCGAGGAGCAGACCTCCGGGCGGGGCCGGCTGGACCGGCAGTGGAGGGCGCCGGCCCGCTCGGGACTGTTCTTCTCCGTGCTTCTGCAGCCGGGCGAGGTGCCGGTCGCCCGCTGGGGCTGGCTCCCGCTGCTCACCGGGGTCGCCGTGGCGACGGGGCTGTCCCGCTCCGCGGGCGTGGACACGGCACTCAAGTGGCCCAACGACCTGCTGGTCTCCATCGCCGGCGAGGAGCGCAAGGCCGGCGGCATCCTCGCCGAGCGGGCCGGGGACGGCGGCGTGGTCGTCGGGGTCGGCATCAACGTCACCCTGCGGGAGCCGGAGCTGCCGGTCCCGCAGGCGGGGTCGCTGGTGCTGGCCGGGGCGGTCAGCACCGACCGCGATCCGCTGCTCAGGGCGGTGCTGCGGTCCCTCGCCGAGTGGTACGGGCGCTGGCGCGAGGCAGGCGGCGACCCGGCGGCCTGCGGTCTGCAGGAGACGTACGCGGCGGGCTGCGCGACGCTGGGACGGACCGTGCGGGCGGAGCTGCCCGGCGACCGCTCGATCACCGGTGAGGCGGTGGCGATCGACGGCGACGGCCGGCTGGTGATCGCGACGGAGAACGGGGTACAGGAGCCCGTCGGGGCGGGCGACATCGTGCACCTGAGGCCCGCCTAGCGGAGGGTGGGGGTACGGCTGCCCGCAGCTGTGCACGACGGGCGGGAGTGAGCTACCGCACACCTGCCGTACAGTTGAGGCCGGTCGATACCTGACCGTGGCAGATGGGAAGGGCAGCAGGCGTGACCGTCGACGACACGGGATCCGGTTCGGACCCGGACGGCCGGGTGGACCCCCATGCCGCCGACCCCGGCGACGACCCGCTCGCTCTGCGTCTGGAGCATCTGATCCTCGGCGCCGAGCGGCGCTACACCCCCTTTCAGGCGGCGCGCAGCGCGGGCGTCTCCGTGGAGCTGGCCACGCGCTTCTGGCGGGCGATGGGCTTCGCCGACATCGGGCAGGCCAAGGCGCTCACCGAGGCGGACGTGCTGGCACTGCGCCGGCTGTCCGGTCTGGTCGAGGCGGGGCTGCTGAGCGAGGCCATGGCGGTGCAGGTGGCCCGCTCCACCGGGCAGACCACGGCCCGGCTGGCCGAGTGGCAGATCGACTCCTTCCTGGAGGGCCTGACCGAGCCGCCCGAGCCGGGGATGACGCGCACCGAGGTGACGTACCCGATCGTCGAGCTGCTCCTGCCCGAGCTGGAGGAGTTCCTCGTCTACGTCTGGCGGCGCCAGCTCGCCGCCTCGGCCGGCCGCGTCGTGCAGGCCGCCGACGACGAGGAGATGGTCGACCGGCGCCTGGCCGTCGGCTTCGCGGACCTGGTCGGCTTCACCCGGCTCACCCGCCGGATGGAGGAGGAGGAGCTCGGCGAGCTCGTCGAGGCCTTCGAGACCACCGCCGCCGACCTGGTCGCCGCGCACGGCGGCCGGCTGGTCAAGACGCTCGGCGACGAGGTGCTGTACGCGGCGGACGACTCCGGGGTCGCCGCCGAGATCGCGCTGCGCCTGATAGAGACGATGGCGAACGACGAGACGATGCCCGAGCTGCGCGTCGGCATCGCCTTCGGCACGGTGACCACTCGTATGGGCGATGTGTTCGGTACGACGGTGAACCTCGCCTCCCGGCTGACCTCGATAGCTCCGCGCGACGCCGTCCTCGTCGACAGCGACTTCGCCCAGGAGCTGATCCGCACCGGGGAGGCCCCCGCCTCCGAGGCCGAGGCGGCCGAGGCCGCGGCCGCCGCGGAGAAGGAGGGCGAGGAGCCCCCGACGTACCGCTTCGCACTCCAGCCGATGTGGCAGCGGCCGGTACGTGGCCTCGGCGTGGTGGAGCCGTGGCTGCTGACGCGGCGGAGCGAGGCGCGCTAGGGCGCAGCTCGTCCTGCGGGTGGCCGGCGCCGGCCGTTCAGCGGTCCGTGCCGGTCAGTGTGCCCACGCACAGGCCGACGACCGGTACGCACAGGCCCGGGCCGTGGCCGTGCGGGTGGCTGGGCTGCGGTGCGGGGGCGGGTGTGGTCCCGCCCGCCGTCGGGGTCGGGCGGGGTGCCGGGGCCGTCGTGCTGGGCGGCCGGACCGTGGCCGTCGGGCCGTTCGGCGCCTCGGGCATCGTCGTGGTGCCGCCGGTGGGGGCGGCCGCAGGGTCCGCCGGTGACGTGGTGGTCGCCGGCAGGGGCAGGACGCTCGCGCCCGCCGTCGGCGTCGTGCTCACCCCGCCGAGCACGGAGGCGGCGGACCCGCTCACTCTCGGTACGGCCTCGACGGCGGTGGTGGCGTTGCCCGACCGGGCGGTGCCGGGGCCGGGGTCCTGCCGCGGGTCGGCCTCCGCGGTGCCGAGCCCGCCGACTCCCGATTCCGGCGCCATCCGCACCAGGCTCAGCGCGCCGGCGGCCAGCGCCAGCCCGCCGACGGCGAACAGGACCTTGCGTGGGCGGGGCCTGCGATGCCTGCCGCGTCCCACCGGTGTCTCCGTCATCGCGACCCCTCCCCGTTGCGCTCGCGCCCCCTGCGCGCCGTGGCGCAGGCACGCTACGCGCTGCGGTGCGCGCCGGGGCGGGAGTCGCGGTGATGTCACCCGAACGGGGACAGCGGGCGGAAACCCTGCGATGATCGGGCCGAGACTTGTTAACCCGCGTTAACCGGAGGGCGTCATGAGCGAGGAGCGGTTCGGGGAGTTCGTGGTGGTGCGGCGGGACGAGGGCGAGGGTGCCGGGCACGTCGCCGAGCTCGTCCTGGACCGGCCCAAGGCCATGAACGCCGTGTCGACCGAGATGGCGCGGTCGATCGCCGGGGCGTGCGCGGCGCTGGGCGCGGACCGTGACGTACGTGTCGTCGTGCTGACCTCCACGCACGAGCGGGCGTTCTGCGTCGGCGCCGACCTCAAGGAGCGGAATTCCTTCAGCGACCTCGACCTGGTCCGGCAGCGGCCGGTGGCGCGGGCCGCGTACACCGGTGTCCTCGAACTGCCCGTGCCGACGATCGCCGCCGTGCACGGGTTCGCGCTGGGCGGGGGCTTCGAGCTGGCGCTGTCGTGCGACCTGATCGTGGCCGACCGTACGGCCGTGGTGGGGCTGCCCGAGGTGTCGGTGGGCGTCATCCCGGGCGGCGGCGGTACGCAGCTGCTGCCGCGGCGGGTGGGGGCCGCGCGGGCGGCCGAGCTCATCTTCTCGGCGCGGCGTCTGGAGGCCGCCGAGGCGCGGGAGTTGGGGCTCGTCGACGAGCTGGTGGAGGAGGGCCGCGACCGGGCGGAGGCGCTGGCCCTCGCCTCCCGGATCGCCGCGCACTCACCGGTCGGCCTGCGCGCCGCGAAGCGCGCACTGCGCCTGGGTCACGGCCTCGACCTACGGGCCGGCCTGGAGGTCGAGGACGCGGCATGGCGCTCGGTGGCCTTCTCGGGCGACCGCGCGGAGGGCGTGGCAGCCTTCAACGAGAAGCGCAAGCCGGAGTGGCCGGGGGAGTAGGGGGTTGGGGGCTGAGGGTCGAGATGAGCACCGCGGCCGGCATGGGTGACGCTCACCCCACCGCCGTACCAATGACCCGAAACGCCCCAAACATCCCTAACCTGGAGTGATGGGTGAGGACAAGCGGCTCGCGGCCGTGGTCGCGTTGGCGCAGGGGATGGCGGCGGCCCACGGGTCCCACGAGGCGTGGCGCTCGGCCGCGGCCGGTGCCTGCCGTGCGCTGGGCGGGAGCTTCGCCGCGCTGTCGGTGTGGGAGCGGGAGCTCGGCCGGCTGCGGGTCCTCGTGAACGTGGGGGAGCGTGCCGAGGGCGAGGACGAGTTCCCCGAGGACGAGTCCTACCCCGTGCACCAGTTCCCCGAGATCACCGAGTTCCTGCACGAGCGCTGGGCCGGGGGCGGTGAGCCCGACGCCTGGGTGGAGACGGCGCAGGGGCCCGCCGCGGGCGGCCGCCCCGGCTACGTCCACCAGCGCGTCGCCGCCCTGCGCCGGCGCGGCCGCGGCAGCTGCGTCGTCGCGCCGATCGTGCTGCACGGGCGCGCCTGGGGCGAGCTCTACGTCGCCCGCCCCGCCGGTGCCCCCGTCTTCAAGCGGTCCGACGCCGACTTCGCCACCGTCCTGGCCGCCGTCGTGGCCGCCGGGATCGCCCAGGCCGAGCGGCTGGAGGAGGTGCGGCGGCTCGCCTACACCGACGCCCTCACCGGCCTCGCCAACCGCCGCGCGGTCGACGTGAAGCTGGACGAGGCCGTCGAGGCGCACCGCGCGGACGGTACGGTCGTCAGCCTCGTCGTCTGCGATCTCAACGGCCTCAAGCAGGTCAACGACACCCGCGGCCACGCCGTCGGCGACCGCCTCCTCGAACGCTTCGGCTCGGTCCTGTCCCTGTGCGGGGCGATGCTGCCGGGCGCGCTCGCCGCGCGGCTCGGCGGCGACGAGTTCTGCCTGCTGGCGGTGGGGCCGTCCGCCGACGAGGCCGCCAAGGCGGCCGACGAACTGTGCCGCCGCGCCGCGGAGTTGGAGCTCGGGGAAGGCGTCGCCTGCGGGGTGGCCTCCACGGGCGACCCGATCGGCCCGGTGCGGTCCGCCCGCCGGCTGTTCCGGCTGGCGGACGCCGCCCAGTACCGTGCGAAGGCGCTGCGTGCGGACCGGCCGGTGGTGGCGGGCCGGGAGGGCCCCGACGATCCGGTGATGCGGCTGGTCGACACCCCTTCGGTCCAGGACCCCGCCGAGCGGCGCCAGTTCCGGGGCCGCGGCTGACTCCCGCCGCCCCCCTCCCGGCCTGCTCGGCCCTGTCGGCGCTGTCCGATCCTGTAAGGGGCGTAACGCCGACCCAGTAGTGACATCTTCGTCTTCACTGCGTACGCTCCTGAATATGGATATGCACACTGTGGTGGTGGGGACGTCCGGGGTGACCGCGTCCGACGTGCTCGCCGTGGCGCGCGGCGGAGCCCGGATCGAGCTGTCGGGGGAGGCGGTCGCGGCGCTCGCCGCGGCCCGCGAGATCGTGGACGCGCTGGCGGCCAAGCCCGAGCCGGTCTACGGCGTCAGCACCGGCTTCGGCGCCCTGGCGACCCGGCACATCAGCCAGGAGCTGCGGGCCCAGCTGCAGCGCAACATCGTCCGCTCGCACGCGGCGGGCCTCGGGCCGCGCGTGGAGCGTGAGGTCGTACGGGCCCTGATGTTCCTGCGGCTCAAGACCGTCTGCTCGGGGCACACCGGTGTCCGGCCCGAGGTCGCGCAGACCATGGCCGACGTGCTCAACGCCGGGATCACCCCGGTGGTCCACGAGTACGGCTCCCTCGGCTGCTCCGGCGACCTCGCGCCCCTGTCGCACTGTGCGCTGACCCTCATGGGAGAGGGGGAGGCTGAGGGCCCGGACGGAACGGTCCGCCCCGCCGGCGAGCTGCTCGCCGAGCACGGCATCGCCCCCGTCGAGCTCCGCGAGAAGGAGGGCCTCGCCCTCCTCAACGGCACCGACGGCATGCTCGGCATGCTGATCATGGCCCTCGACGACCTGGACCGGCTCTACAAGTCGGCCGACATCACGGCCGCCCTCAGCCTCGAGGCGCTGCTCGGCACCGACAAGGTCCTCGCCCCCGAGCTGCACGCCATCCGCCCGCACCCCGGGCAGGGTGCCTCGGCCGCCAACATGCTGGCCGTGCTGAAGGGTTCGGAGCTCACCGGGCACCACCAGGACGACGCCCCGCGCGTCCAGGACGCCTACTCGGTGCGCTGCGCCCCGCAGGTCGCCGGCGCCGGCCGGGACACCATGGCGCACGCCCGCACGGTCGCCGAGCGCGAGCTGGCCTCGGCCGTGGACAACCCGGTCGTGCTGCCGGACGGGCGGGTCGAGTCCAACGGCAACTTCCACGGCGCCCCGGTGGCCTACGTCCTCGACTTCCTCGCCATCGCCGCCGCCGACCTGGCCTCCATCGCCGAGCGCCGCACCGACCGGCTGCTCGACAAGAACCGCAGCCACGGCCTGCCGCCGTTCCTGGCCGACGACGCGGGCGTCGACTCCGGGCTGATGATCGCCCAGTACACGCAGGCCGCGCTGGTGAGCGAGCTGAAGCGGCTGGCCGTGCCGGCGTCGGCCGACTCGATCCCCTCCTCCGCCATGCAGGAGGACCACGTCTCCATGGGCTGGTCGGCCGCCCGCAAGCTGCGCACGGCCGTCGACAACCTCACCCGCGTGGTCGCCGTCGAGCTGTACGCGGCCACGCGCGCCATCGAGCTGCGCGAGGGCCTGGCCCCCGCCCCCGCCTCGCGGGCGGTCATCACGGCCGCCCGGGCCGCGGGCGTCCAGGGGCCCGGTCCGGACCGCTTCCTCGCCCCCGATCTCGCCGCCGCGGACGCGTTCGTGCGGGACGGGCGGCTGGTCGCCGCGGTCGAGGGCGTCACCGGCCCGCTGCGGTAGCCGTACGCAAAGCAGCCGCAGAAGAGAGAAGGGGCCCTGCCGTGTGCGCGGCGGGGCCCCTCGGTGTCCTGTGCGCTCAGAAGCCCAGGCGTTCGCGGCGTACCGAATAGACCACGAAGCCGGCGCCGACCCCGAGGAAGAGGGTGCCGCCGACGACGTACGGAGTGGTGTCGAAGCTTCCGGTGTCGGCGAGTTGGGTGTCCTCGGCGGGGCTGTCCGCGGTCGTCGACGCCACCCGTGCCTGGGTGGTGACCTCGGAGGTCGGGGTCGTCGCGGGCGCTGTTCTCGCCGGCTGCTCCCCGCTCGCGTTGGCGGAGGGAACGAACCACAGGGCGCACAGGAGGGTCCCTGCGGCGGTGGCGGTCAGCAACGGACGGCGAGCGGATGACACGGAATATCGATCCCCTTGTGGCGCTGGCGAATTGGCCGTGTGGAGCGATGTTAGTGAAAGGCGCGGGTCACAGGAAAGTCACGGGAGCGATGGGCCTTACGCTCCGGGCATGAACACTGAAGAGACATCACGTTTTGTCCGCCTCCGGGTGGAACTGGTCGTCGAGATCGACGACCCCGGCGCGGTCACCGAGGCGGCGCTGCGGCGTCTCGCCGACGAGGACGACGTGCCGGCCGACGAGCGGGCGCACGCCGAGGAGGCTGTGACGGAAGACACCGCGGAGGCCCTGGCGTTCCTGGTGGATCCGTTCGACCTGGTCAACGCCGTGCCCGGGGTGGAGCTCGCGCAGGCCTCGTGGTCCAGCGAGACCGTCGACTACGACCCCGATTCGCCGGATTGGGACCTGGACGAGGATGATGCTGACGACGACGAGGACGAGAGGGTCGGCATCGGCTCCTAGCGGCTCGGGACATTCGTGGCCCCGGGCGGCAACCACCGTCCGGGGTTTCGTCGTCTCAAGCGGCGCACTGACCGATTCCCGCACCACCCGCCCCGTCCGACGTGGCGTGCCCCACATATCCGGGCTCTGTGGAACGGGACGAACCGGTCGTAGCGTTGAAGTTCTTCAACGGGGACTGGTCGGGTTTTCCGGGGAATCGGCAACGATGGAGAAGCGTGTGATGACGAACAGTAAGCGGCGCAACGGCCTGACCGTCGCGTCCGCACTGCTCGGCGGGGTGCTGGCCCTTACGGCGTGTTCCGGTGGTGGCGGCGGAAACGACGCCTCGGGCACCAAGGGCAAGGACACCTCGCAGGCCAAGGCCGACGAGGCGGCGGCCAAGAAGTCCTCCGAGGCCGAGATCAAGATCACGCCGAAGGACGGCTCGGACAACGCCTCCATCAACAACTCGGCCGCCGTCACCGTCAGCAAGGGCACGCTCACCGGTGTGACGATGAAGACCGCCGACGGCACCGCGGTGGCCGGCCAGCTGTCCGCGGACAAGCTCAGCTGGAAGCCCAGCACCCAGCTGGCGCGCTCGACCACCTACAAGGTCGCCGCCGAGGCCAAGGACTCCGACGGCCGCGTCGCGCACGAGAACGCCTCGTTCACCACGGTCTCGCCGACCAACAGCTTCATAGGCAACTTCACCCCGGAGCAGGGCTCGACCGTCGGCGTGGGCATGCCGGTGTCGATCAACTTCGACAAGGCCATCACCAACAAGGCCGCGGTCCAGAAGGGCATCACGGTCACCTCCAGCAGCGGCCAGGAGGTCGTCGGCCACTGGTTCGGCGCCAACCGCCTCGACTTCCGCCCCGAGAGCTACTGGACCGAGAACTCCACCGTCACGCTGAAGCTCGCGCTCGACGGTGTCGAGGGCGCCTCCGGTGTCACGGGCGTGCAGCAGAAGACGGTCACCTTCCACGTCGGCCGCAACCAGGTCTCCTACGTCGACGCCAAGACCAAGCAGATGAAGGTCACGCAGGACGGCAAGACGATCAAGACCATCCCGATCTCGGCCGGTTCGCCGGACAACAAGACCTACAACGGCACGATGGTCATGTCCGAGAAGTTCAAGGAGACGCGCATGAACGGCGCGACCGTGGGCTTCACCGACGACGACGGCAAGGGCGAGTACGACATCAAGGACGTGCCGCACGCCATCCGCCTCACCAACTCCGGCACCTTCATCCACGGCAACTACTGGGGCGCGAAGTCGGTCTTCGGCAACGTGAACACCAGCCACGGCTGCGTGGGCCTGTCGGACACCAAGGGCGCCAACGACAAGGGCACCCCGGCGTACTGGTTCTACAACAGCTCGATCGTCGGCGACGTCGTGGTGGTCTCCAACACCGGCGACAAGACGGTCCAGCCGGACAACGGCCTCAACGGCTGGAACCTCAGCTGGGCGGCCTGGAAGGCCGGTTCGGCCGTCTGACCCACCGTCGGCCCACAGCTTCTCCGATGCCGCCCTCAGGGGCGGCATCGGTGTTTCCGGGGCTGCGCAAGGGGCGGTCACAGCCTTCTCATGCATCTCTTATGCCGGCCTTATCCAAGCATCACGCGCCGTCCCTACCTTGCGGCCATGTTCTTCACCTACCTGAGGCGCGAACTGCGCCGCCGCAGAAAGGCGGCCCTCGTCGTCGCCTCCGGCCTCGCGTTGGGCATCGCGCTGGTCATCGTGGTCAACTCCGTGTCCAACGGCATGGGGAAGGCGCAGGACAAAGTCCTCCAGTCGCTCTACGGACTGGGTACGGACATGACGGTCACCAAGGCCGCGACACCGTCCGCCTCCAGCTCGCAGCGCCCGCGCTTCCAGTTCGACGCGCGCGGCAGCGACGACGACTCGCAGCAGAGCAGCGACCGGGTCATGGTGCAGGGCTTCACCACGCTGTCGTCCAGCACCGTCTCCAAGGTCGGCGACCAGAAGGGTGTCTCGAGCGCCGTCGGCGGGCTGAGCCTCAACGTCGTCAAGATCAACGGCCAGTTCACCCGCGGCCAGTTCCAGCAGAAGCCCGGCAGCGGCAGTGGCGGCCTCCGTGGCGGCGGCCAGCCCCAGGGCGAGGTGAAGGGCGGCGGCGCCAACTTCGACGTCAACTCCTTCTCGGTCTACGGCACCGACGTCAGCCAGGCCGGACTCGGCCCGCTGACCTCGTCGAAGATCACCAGCGGCCGTGCCTTCAAGACGACCGAGACCGACGCCAAGGTGCTGGTGGCCGACTCGGCGTACGCCAAGGAGAAGAAGTACAAGGTCGGTTCGAGCGTCACCATCAACAAGGTCAAGTACCAGATCATCGGCATCGCGACGGCCGACAGCGGTGACTCGGCGGCCAACCTGTACATGCCCCTGAAGCAGGCCCAGACGCTGGCCGGCCAGAAGAACAAGGTCACCACGATCTACGTCAAGGCGACCGACTCCCAGCAGATCTCGGCGGTCAAGTCGACCATCCAGAAGAACGTCTCGGGTACGACGGTCACCACCTCCGCGGACCTCGCGGACACCGTTTCCGGCTCCCTGTCGACGGCGTCCTCCCTCGCCACCAACGTCGGCAAGTGGCTGTCCATCGCCGTGCTGGTGGCCGCCTTCCTGGTCGCCGGACTGCTCACCTCCTCCGCCGTCTCCCGCCGGGTGCGCGAGTTCGGCACGCTCAAGGCGCTGGGCTGGAAGTCGGGCCGGGTGACCCGGCAGGTCGTCGGCGAGGCCGTGGTCAACGGCCTGGTCGGCGGCGTCCTCGGCATCGCGCTGGGCCTCGCGGGCGCCTACGCCGTCACCGCCGTCAGCCCCACGCTCCAGGCCAGCCTGGGCGGCGGCGGAGGCGGCGGCAACGCCGGCCCCGGTGGCGGCGCTTTCGGCGGAGGCGGCGGCTTCGGCGGCGGCCCTGGCCGGCAGGCGGCGAAGACCCTGGAGGTCGCCCTCACCGCGCCGGTGAGCCTCACCACCATCGCCCTGGCGGTCGCCCTCGCGGTGGCCGGCGGTCTCGTCGCGGGTGCCTTCGGCGGCTGGCGGGCCTCGCGGCTGCGCCCCGCGGACGCGCTGCGGCGCGTCGAGTAGCGCCCGCCCGGCATCCCACCCACGAACCCACCAGGAGCCACCCCATGTACGAACTCAGAGGCGTCACCAAGCGCTACACCCGGGGCCGGGAGACCGTGACCGCCCTGGACTCCGCAGACCTGGCCATCGCGGACGGGGACCGCCTCGTCATCCAGGGCCCCACCGGCGGCGGAAAGTCCACCCTGCTCCAGATGCTCGGCGGCCTGGACCGGCCCACGGCCGGTGAAGTCGTCCTGGACGGAACGGACTTGGCGAAGCTGTCCGAGGCCCGGCTGACCAAGGTCCGCAGCGAGAACATCGGCTTCGTCTTCCAGAGCTTCAACCTCATCCCCACCCTCACCGCCCAGGAGAACGTGGAGACGGCCCTCGTACCCCTGGGCGTGCAGGCGAAGGAGCGCCGCGAACGGGCGGCCGAGGCCCTGCGGTCGGTCGGTCTCGGCGAGCGCCTCGGGCATCTGCCCGGCGAGATGTCCGGCGGCCAGCAGCAGCGCGTCGCCATCGCGCGGGCGCTGGTGAAGGAGCCCAAGGTGCTGCTCGCCGACGAACCCACCGGCAATCTCGACGAGTCGATGCGCGACGAGATCATGGAGGTGCTGGAGCGCATGTGGAAGGAGCTCGGGCTGACCTTCATCATGGTCACCCACGACTCCGCCATCGCGAAGAAGGCCCCGCGTCTGGCGACGATCCGCAAGGGCAGGATCACCGTGAAGGAGAACGCGGGAGCGTAGCTCTCACCTTTCTCTCATCTCTTGAGGTGGCTGATCACCCCCCGGCATACTGCGTGATCCGGGGGGTGTACGCGCAAGCGTGCGAGACCACCCCCGGCCGGGTGAACAGGGGAACGTGCCCGGTACTTCATCTCCAGGGGGAGACTTGCGCAGACAACTGAAAAGAACATGCGCGTCCGCCGTCGCCGCGGCGGCGGCAGTGGCCCTCGCGGCGGGAACGACCAGCCCGGCGCAGGCCAAGTCGGAGCAGGCGGGCGCCACTTCGGCGGCCGCCTTCCCGAAGTCCGCCTCGGCGAAGGCCGCCTCGCTTACCGCCAGGCACCGCATCACCCTGATCACCGGCGACCGCGTCGCCGTCGACGCCAAGGGCCGGGTGGTCGCACTGGAGCCCGCGAAGGGCCGCGAGCACATACCCGTCCAGATACGCAGGGCCGACGGCCACACCCTGGTCGTCCCCGCCGACGTCGCCCGGCTGATCGCGACCGGCAAGGTCGACCGGCGGCTGTTCGACGTCACCGAGCTGAACCGCGCCACCACCCGCGCCTCCCAGAAGCACGGCCTGAAGGTCATCGTCGGCTACCAGGGCGCCGCCCCGGCCGCCAGGGCCGGTGTCCGGGACGCGGGCACGCTCCGCGAGCGCCTCACCGCCCTCAACGCCGACGCCGTGCAGACACCGCGGCAGGACACCGCCGAGCTGTGGCGCGCGGTCACCGACGGCGACCGGACCGCCTCCGGCATCGCGCACGTCTGGCTGGACGGGGTCCGCAGGGCCAGCCTCGACAAGTCCGTGCCGCAGATCGGCGCACCGAAGGCGTGGGCCGCCGGCTACACCGGCAAGGGTGTCAGGATCGCGGTCCTGGACACCGGTATCGACGCGACCCACCCCGACCTCAAGGGCCAGGTCGTCGCGGCGAAGAACTTCTCCACCGCCGCCGACGCCACCGACCACTTCGGGCACGGCACGCACGTCGCGTCCATCGCGGCGGGCACGGGCGCGAAGTCCGGCGGCAAGTACAAGGGTGTCGCCCCGGACGCCAAGCTGCTCAACGGCAAGGTGCTCGACGACAGCGGCTCCGGCGACGACTCCCAGATCCTGGCCGGCATGGAGTGGGCGGCCGAGCAGGGCGCCGACGTGGTCAACCTCAGCCTCGGCGGCGGCGACACCCCCGGCATCGACCCGCTCGAGGCCGAGGTGAACAAGCTCTCCGAGCAGAAGGGCATCCTGTTCGCGATCGCGGCGGGCAACGACGGCGACTTCGGCGAGCAGACCATCGGCTCCCCGGGCAGCGCCGCCGACGCCCTCACCGTCGGCGCGGTCGACGACCATGACAAGCTGGCGTCGTTCTCCAGCCGCGGCCCCGGTCTCGACGGCCAGATCAAGCCCGACGTGACGGCTCCGGGCGTGGACATCACCGCGGCCGCCGCCCCCGGCAGCGTCATCGACAAGGAGGTCGGCGAGAACCCGCCCGGCTACCTGACCATCTCCGGTACGTCGATGGCGACCCCGCACGTGGCGGGCGCCGCGGCGCTGCTCAAGCAGCAGCACCCGGACTGGAAGTTCGCCGAGCTGAAGGGCGCGCTGACCGGATCGGCCAAGGGCGGCCCGTACACGCCGTTCCAGCAGGGTTCGGGCCGTATCGCCGTCGACCGGGCCATCAAGCAGTCGGTGGTCGCCGACCCGGTGTCGGCGAGCTTCGGCACCGCCCAGTGGCCGCACACCGACGACAAGCCGCTCACCAGGCAGCTGACGTACCACAACCTCGGCACCAAGGACGTCACACTGAACCTGGCCGCGAGCGCCACCGACCCCAAGGGCCATGCGGCCCCGGCGGGCTTCTTCAAGCTCGGCGCGGCGAAGGTGACGGTCCCGGCCGGCGGCAAGGCCTCGGTCGACCTGACCGCCAACACCAAGCTGGGCGGCACGCTCGACGGCGCGTACTCCGCGTACGTGACGGCGACGGGCGGCGGCCAGAGCGTGCGCACCGCCGCGGCCGTGCAGCGCGAGGTCGAGTCGTACGACGTCAAGCTGAAGTTCGTGGGCCGTGACGGCAGCCCGGCCAAGTACTACTCGGCGAGCCTGGCCGGTGTCTCGGGCCTCGGCAGGGACAAGTTCTTCTCGCCCTACGACGCCTCCGGGACCGTCACGGCGCGGGTTCCCAGGGGCGGTTACGTCCTCGACACCAGCGTCTTCGTGGACCCGGAGGACGCCGCCAAGGGCATCGACTGGCTGGCGCAGCCGAAGCTGAGCGTCACCAGGAACACGACGATCACGCTGGACGCCCGTACCGCGAAGCCCGTCGACATCACCGTGCCGGACGCCGCCGCCAAGCCGGCGTTCGCGTCGCCCGGGTACGACGTCACGACCGCCGAGTCCGGCTACGGCTTCGGCTGGCTCCTGGACTCCTACGCCAACTTCCGCTCCAGGGGCCTCGGTCCGCAGATCACCGACGGTTCGCTGACCCAGCAGTGGGACGGTCACTGGACCAAGGGCGCGCACGAGCAGTACGACGTCACCAGCGGCTCCGTCGTCAAGCAGCTCGCCACCGGCTACACCAAGCACTGGAAGGCCGCCGAGCTGGCCACCGTCGACGTCGGCCTCGGCGCCTCGGCGAGCGGCAAGAAGGGCGCGATCGACGCCGTGGGCTGGCTGCCGTTCAGCAGCGGCGCCTCCTCGATCGGCATCGCGGAGACGCTGCCCGGCACCCGCAAACTGCACCTGTCGACCCTGAACGGCGTGCGGTGGGAGATGGAGTTCGAGCAGTACGGCGGCACCGACGCGGACGGCTTCCCGATCACCGAGGCGGCGTACACGATCGGCGCGGCGCAGACCTTCAAGGACGGCAGCACCTACGCCAAGAAGTTCAACACGGCCGTCTTCGGACCGCACCTGAACGCCGACTTCGGCCTCTACCGCGACGGCAACAACATCTACGGCGTGATCCCGCTGTACTCCGACGGCAGCACCCATGCGGGCTCCTCGGTCTTCGCCGGGGCGCACACCACGCTGTACCGCAACAGCGCCAAGGTCGGCTCCAACGACGACCCGCTCTTCGGCGAGAAGGCCTTCAAGGTCCCCGCCGGCGAGGCGGACTACCGGCTCACCACCTCGGTCCTGCGCAGCACCAAGGTCGCGGCGGCCACCACCCGCATCGACGCGAGCTGGACGTTCCGTTCGAAGAAGCCGTCCGGCGTGGCCAAGCTCGCCGCCTCCACGGTCCGCTTCGCGGCGGCCACGGACCTCGGCAGCAGGGTCGAGGCCGGGAAGACGGTGAGCATCCCGGTGATCGTCGAGGGCTCGGCCAAGGGCGCCAACCTCGGATCGCTCGCGGTGACCGTGTCCTACGACCACGGCAAGACCTGGCAGAAGGCCGAGGTCGTGCACGGGAAGATCAAGGTGAAGAACCCGGCGAAGGGGAAGACCATCTCCTTCCACGCGAGGATCTCCGACAAGAAGGGCAACAGGTCGACGCTCTCGATCTACGACGCGTACGCCGGCAGGTGAGCCGCCCGTACACCGAGTGAGCCGACAGCGAACCGCCCGCCGGAAGCGCAGCCTCCGGCGGGCGGTCCGTGTTTGTGTGAACGCATGACTCAAGAGACCGTCGAATACATCCGGTACCGCATCCCGGAGGACCGCTCGGCGGAGTTCCTCGCCGCCTACACCCGCGCCGCGTCCCAGCTGGCGGCGGCCCCCCAGTGCGTCGACTACGAACTGGCGCGCTGCGAGGAGGACTTCGGGCACTACATTCTGCGCATCACCTGGACCTCGACCGAGGACCACCTCGAGGGGTTCCGCAACTCGGACCTGTTCCCCGGCTTCCTCGCCGAGATCCGGCCGTACGTCGAGAACATCGAGGAGATGCGCCACTACAAACCGACCACCGTGCGCGGCCGGGGCTCGTCCCTGCCGAGCCTGTACGACTGGGCGGGCGGCGAGGCGGCCTTCTCCCGGCTGACCTCGGTCTTCTACGACAAGGTCCTCAAGGACGACCTCCTCGCGCCGCTCTTCGCCGACATGGGGCCCGACCACCCCGAGCACGTGGCGCTCTGGCTCGCCGAGGTCTTCGGCGGCCCGGCCGCCTACTCCCTCACCCAGGGCGGTCACGGCCACATGGTCGCCAAGCACTTCGGCAGGAACATCACCGAGCCCCAGCGCCGCCGCTGGGTCAACCTCGTCCAGGACGCGGCGGACGAGGCGGGCCTGCCGACGGACCCGGAGTTCCGCTCGGCCTTCGTGGCCTACATCGAGTGGGGAACCCGCCTGGCCCGCTACTTCTCGGGCCCCGACGCAAAGCCCCCGGCGGACCAGCCGGTACCGAAGTGGGGGTGGGGGGCGATGCCGCCCTACACCGGATGACTCCCGAGGCCGGTGGCTACGCCGACGCCGGGCGAGGGCTCAGGCGGACGGTGTCGAATGGCCCGCGCGGGTCGCGTCCGCGCCCCAGCTCGCCAGGAGTCTGAGGGCCTCGGCCGACGGCGTGCCCGGTTCGGCGTGGTACGTGGTCAGCGCCAGTCCGTCGTCGTCGGCCAGCCGGAACGACTCGAAGCTCAGGGTCAGCTCGCCCACCAGCGGATGCCGCAGCCGCTTGACGCCGTAGCTCTTCTCCTTGACGTCGTGCGTTGCCCACAGCCGTCTGAACTCCTCGCTCTTCACGGAGAGTTCGCCCACCAGCGCGGACAGCCGCGGATCGTCCGGGTAGCAGCCAGCATCCATCCGCAGGAAGCTGACGATGTCGTACGCCTTCTGCTCCCACTCCACGTAGAGATCGCGGTACTCGGGCCTCAGGAACACCAGCCGGGCCCAGTTCCGCTCCTGCGCCGGCAGCTCCGACCAGTCGCCGAAGACGGCCGCCGCCATCCGGTTCCAGGCGAGGATGTCCGAGCGCCGGCCGGAGATGTACGCCGGCACCGAGCCGTCCATCGTGTCCAGGAGCTGCCGCAGCGCACCCCGCACCTGCTGGGTGCGCGCCGCCGGCTTCTTCTTGTGCTGCTTGGGCTTCGCGAGATGCGTGAGGTGGGCGTGCTCGGCGTCGGTCAGCCGCAGCGCCCGCGCGATCGAGTCGAGCACCTCGGCCGACACGTTCCGCCCGTTGCCCTGCTCCAGGCGCGTGTAGTACGCCACCGAGACGCCCGCCAGCTGCGCCAGCTCCTCGCGCCGCAGCCCCGGCACCCGACGGTGCCGCCCGAAGTCCGGCAGCCCCACGTCCTCCGGCTTCAGCCGGGCCCGCCGGGTGCGCAGGAACTCGCTGAGCTCGGCACGCCGGTCCAGAGCCGCCGAGGGCTCGTGCACGGGTTCGGGCTGTTCGTCCATACGTCAAGTATTCACCGTCGTACGCACACCATCCTGACCCCGTCGGTGGTAGGCACGGCAGACGTACGCAAAGCCGTGGGCTGGGTGGACGCCGCGCGATGCAGCAGGCTCGAGGACATGCCCGGTCGGAAGGCAGCCGGGCGGTAACCACTGCTAGGAGACCCCTCGGCATGACCACTGTTGCTGCGTACGCCGCACCCGCCGCGAAGGCTCCGCTGGAGCGCACCACCATCGAGCGGCGACCGGTCGGCGAGTTCGACGTCCTGATCGACATCAAGTTCGCCGGCATCTGCCACTCGGACATCCACCAGGCCCGCGAGGGCTGGGGCGAGGCGATCTTCCCGATGGTCCCGGGCCACGAGATCGCGGGCATCGTCTCCGAGGTCGGCCCCGGTGTGACCAAGTTCGCCGTCGGCGACCGCGTGGGCGTCGGCTGCATGGTCGACTCCTGCCGCGAGTGCGAGAACTGCCGGGCCGGCCTGGAGCAGTACTGCCTCAACGGCAACGTCGGCACGTACAACGCCGTCGGCAAGGACGGCGAGCCCACCTACGGCGGCTACTCGCAGAAGGTCGTCGTCGACGAGAACTTCGTCGTCCGCGTCCCCGACGGCCTCGCCCTCGACGTCGCCGCGCCCCTGCTGTGCGCCGGCATCACCACGTACTCCCCGCTGCGCCACTGGAACGCCGGCCCCGGCAAGAAGGTCGCGATCCTCGGCATGGGCGGCCTCGGCCACATGGGCGTCAAGATCGCGCACGCGCTGGGCGCCGAGGTCACGGTGCTCTCGCAGTCCCTGCGCAAGAAGGACGAGGGCCTGAAGCTGGGCGCCGACCACTACTACGCGACCAGTGACGAGCAGACCTTCGCGGACCTCAGGGGCAGCTTCGACCTGATCCTCTCCACGGTCTCGGCCCCGCTGGACCTGGACGCGTACCTGGCCCTGCTGAAGACGGACGGCGCCTTCGTGAACGTCGGCGCCCCCGAGGAGCCCGTCAGGCTCAACCTCTTCTCGGTGATCGGCGGCCGCAAGACCCTCGCCGGCTCCGGCATCGGCGGCATCCGGGAGACCCAGGAGATGCTGGACTTCTGCGCCGAGCACGGCTTCGGCGCCGAGATCGAGCTGATCCGCGCCGACCAGATCAACGAGGCGTACGAGCGGGTGCTCGCCAGCGACGTCCGCTTCCGGTTCGTGATCGACACCGCGACGATCTGACCGGCACGACGGATCGGCGCAGGTGGTCCGAGGGCCCCGGCACGAGCTGCCGGGGGCCTCGGCGTGCCGCAGTATCTTGGGCCCGAGGAGGCCCACGATGACCGTGCAGCTGAACCACACGATCGTTGCCGCGCACGACAAGCAGAGGTCGGCCAGGTTCCTCGCCGACATCCTCGGGCTGGAGGTGAGCCCGCAGTACGGCCCCTTCGTCCCCGTGCAGATACCGAACGGCGTGACCCTCGACTACATGGACGCCGGCGACGAGATCACCCCGCAGCACTACGCGTTCCTGGTGTCGGAGGACGAGTTCGACACGATCTTCGCCCGCATCCGGGAGGCCGGCCTGGACTACTGGGCGGACCCCTTCCACCACCGCCCCGGCGAGATCAACCGCAACGACGGCGGGCGCGGCGCGTACTTCGAGGACCCCGTGGGCCACAGCCTGGAGATCATCACCAGGCCGTACGGCAGCGGGAGTTGATCTTCGGCCCGGCCCGGCACGCTCCCGGAAATTGCTTCCGCCGACCTGTCACACACCTCCGCGGCCAGGGGTCATGGCAGCGAAGGCATACGACGGCGAAAGATCTCGGGAGCTGTGCATCATGACCCCACCCCTCATGTCCCCCGTCCTGGTGACCGGCGGCACCGGCACCCTGGGCCGCCAGGTGGTCCCCCTCCTCCGGGCGGCCGGCCGCGACGTGCGCGTACTGAGCCGGTCCGCGCATCCGGCGGCGGAGGGCCTCGAACACGTCACCGGAGATCTGCTCACGGGTGAGGGCGTCGACGCCGCCGTCGCCGGAGTGGAGACCGTCCTGCATCTCGCGGGCGGCCAGAAGGGCGACGACGAGGCGACCCGCACCCTGCTGCGGGCGGCCGGACCGGCCGGCGTACGGCACCTGGTGTACATCTCGGTCATCGGCGCCGACCGCGTCCCGCTGACCTGGATGCGCACCAAGCTGGACGCGGAGCGGGCCGTGGCGGACTCGGGCATCCCGTGGACGACCCTGCGCGCGGCCCAGTTCCACGACCTCGCGCTGGTCATGGTGGAGAAGATGGTGAAGCTCCCCGTCCTGCCGTCACCGGGCGGCCTGCGCCTGCAGCCCGTCGACGCACGCGAAGTCGCCGCCAGGCTGGTGGAGCTGAGCCTCGGCGAGCCGGCCGGCCGGGTCCCGGACCTGGCGGGCCCCGGCCTCTACGACATCCCCGCCCTGGTCCGCCCCTACCTCGAACTCCGCGGCAGGCGCCCGCGCCCCAGGCTGCCGATCCGCATCCCGGGCAAGGCCGGGCGGGCCTACCGGGCGGGGGACAACCTCACCCTGGAGGGTGCCGAGACCGGGAAGCGGACGTGGGAGGAGTTCCTCGCGGTCAGCCCCGCAGTCCGAGGAGACCGTCGTAGGCGGCCATGACGATCTCCAACCCCCGGTTGTCGGCGCCCGGTTCGCGCATCTGCTGGGTCACGTACGCCACCACCGTCCGCGACTCGGGCTCGATCATCACCAGCGAGCCGCCCCAGCCGCCCCAGCCGTAGGTGGTGCCGAACAGCCCGTAGCCCAGGCCCCAGCGCACCGGCATGCCGAGGATGCGGTCCTCGCCGTCGAACTGCTCCTGGAAGGCGCGGTCGCGGCCCTTCTCCGACAGCAGCCGGACGCCGCCGACCGTCCCTCCGCACGCCATGACCGACTGCACGAGCGCGACCGACCGGGCGTTGCCGAAGCCGCTCGCCGCGGGGATCTGCGCACGCCGCCAGGCGACGCTGTTGCCGTCGCGCAGCCGGATCGCGGTGCCGGCGGGTGTGGTGCTGCCGGGCGTGCCCCCGCCGGACGGGCCGCTGCCCGCCGCCCCCGCCGTGTAGTCGTCGTCGTGTCCGGGCGGGGGCACGGCGAGGGCCACCCGCCGGTCGTGCTCGGCGGCCAGCCCGATGTGGAAGTCCGCGCCCAGCGGCCCGGCCACCTCGGCGGCGAAGAACTCGCCCACGCTGCGCCCGGTGATCCGCCGCAGGACCTCGCCCACCAGGAACCCCTGGGTGAGCGAGTGGTACCCGGCCGTGCTGCCGGGCTCCCACCGCGGGGCCCGGGCGGCGAGGCGCGCGGTCGCGGCCGTCCAGTCGTAGAGCTCCTCGACCGGTCCGTCCCAGTCGGGCAGCCCGGCGGTGTGCGAGAGCAGATGCCGCACGAGCACCCCGTCCTTGCCCGCCGCGGCGAACTCCGGCCAGTAGCGGGCCACCGGGGCGTCCGGGTCGAGGTCGCCGCGATCGGCGAGGACGAGCGCGGCGAGGGCCGTCATCGTCTTGGTGACGGACCACACGTTGACGATCGTGTCCCGCTCCCACGGCACGGTCCGCCCGGCGTCGACGTAGCCGCCCCACACGTCCACGACCGGCTCCCCGTCGACGAACACCGCCACCGAGCCGCCCGCGTCCCCGCCGTCCAGCAGCTCGCCGAGCGCACGGGGCACCGCGATGAACAGGTCGTCGTAGAAGCCCTGAATGTCTGCCATGCGAGGCATTAGCGCGCATCGCGGAGCGCGGAGCAACCGAATTCCCGCCGTTCCCCCGGCCCTTGCCCGGACTTCATGTTCCGGAGCGCCGGGAGTCGGCCAGGCCGTCTGGGATGGTGGGCGCACAGGGCCGAAGAACCTTGACCCACCAGGCCGTCACCGCGTTCGAGCCGTGAGGAAGCCATGAATCACCGTGCCTTCGGCAGATCCCCCCGCTCCACCGGCCGCACCCGCACGACCGCCCGCACCCGCGCCGGTCTCGGTGCCGCCGCGCTGCTCGCCGTCGCCGTCCCCGCCGGTGTCCCGGCCCCGGCGCTGGCCGCCCCCGCCGGCACGGCGGCGGTCGCGGCCACCGCCCAGTGGTCGACCGAGACGCTCGCGCCCGGCGTGGAGCTGCGCACCGGCACCGTCCGGCACGCGGACGTCACCCACACCTGGACCGTCACCGTCCAGGCGCCCGCCACCAGCCGGCTGACCGGCGCCGCGGCCTGGGCCGAGGTGGGAACCCGCAGTTGGGCCGAGACCACGGCCCGCACGCTGCGCGAGGCGGGATACGCCCCGCGCACCGAGAGCGTCCGCTGGCCGGACTACGCCGACACCCCGCACGGCGTGATGGGCTTCCGGGTGCGGATCGGCGCCTTCGCCGCCCAGACCGACGCGCAGTCCACCGCGAAGGCGGTCACCGCGGCCGGCTTCCACACCGCCGTCGCCTGGACCGGATACGACGTCCAGCAGCCCGCCGACCGCGAGAACATCCGTGTCGCGGTGATCGACCCCCATCGCTTCAAGGGCACGGTCGAGGGCACGCACGACGGCGACGTCGCCCGGCGCGAGACCACCTCGTCGGTCGCCGCCGGCCTGCACTCGCTGGTCGCCGTCAACGGCGGCTTCTTCGTGACCTCGAACGCCGACGGAGTCCAGGGCACCATCTCCGGACTCGGCGCCTACGACGGCCGGCTGGGCTCGATGGCGGCCGGCTCCCGGGCCGCCCTGATCCTCGGCGACCGCGGCCGCCACGTCCGCGTCGCCGACCTGACGACCACCGCCACCGCCCGGGCCGGCACGTCCTCCTACGCGATCCAGGGCATCAACCGCGTCCCGTCGCTGGTGCGCGACTGCGGCCGCCCCGGCGCCACCCCGAGCGAGCACCCCTGGCAGGACGTGACCTGCCGGCTCACCGACGACCTGGTCCGCTTCACCCCCGCGTTCGGCGCGGACCTGCCCACCGGCGCGGGCGTGCAGGCCGTGCTCGACAAAGACGGCCGGGTGGTCTCGGCCGGCGCGCGGGGCGGACGCGTACCGGCGGGCGGGAGCGTGCTGCAGGGCATCGGCACGGCCGCGGCCTGGCTGACCGATCACGCCGTCCCCGGACGGCACGTCCTGGTGCGGGAGGACGTCCGCGACGCGGCCGGCCGCCGCGTCGCACTCGACGGCGGCGACTCCGTCGTGAGCGCGGCGCCCACCCTGGTGCGCGACGGCCGTATCGCCATCGACGCCGCCGCCGAGGGCGTGGTGGACCCGCAGGACCTCTCCTTCGGCTATGCCTGGGCCAACACCCGCCAGCCGCGCACCATGGCGGGCGTCGACGGCCGGGGCCGGCTGATCCTGGCCACGGTCGACGGCCGTCGGACCGACGGCAGCGAGGGCTTCACCCTCTACGAGGAAGCCCTGTTCATACGCTCGCTCGGCGCCGTGCAGGCCCTGAACCTGGACGGCGGCGGCTCCACCACGATGGCCGTGCGCGGCATCCTCGCCAACCACCCCTCGGACGCGACGGGCGAGCGGCCGGTCGGGGACACGGTGCAGGTGCTGCCCGCCGACGCCGGCTGACGCCCGCCCCCGCCGCCCCGGCGCCCGCGGTCCACCCCGCGCCGGGACGGCGGGCACCGGCTGGAAGACTGCGGTCATGGACACCACAGCCGAGCAGATAAGCGCCCGGACAGCGGCCGCGTGGACCGTCGCGCTGGCGATCCTCGGAGGATTCACCGGCTACGCGTGGGACGGGCCGTTCCTCGCCGTCACCTGCGCCCTGTCCCTGGGAGGCGGCGGGGCTGTGGGCACGATCCTGTCCCGGCGCCGGATGATCGAGACCATCCGGGAGGGCCAGGGCAAGGCCGCCGCGCTCGGATACGCCGACGGCATCGCGGACATGATGGTGCTCGGGATATCGGCCTACCGCGCCGCCGTCTTCCCGCTGTCCGGCCCCGACGCGGTGGACGCCGCCGAACGCGTCGCGCGCCGCAAGGCGGCCTACCGGCTGACGGCCGCCGACGGCCTTCCCCACCGGATCCGGGAGGCCGCGGCCGCCGCCCTCGCCGCGATCGACGACCGGCGCGACGAGGAGGCCCGGTCCGCCATGGAGGACCTCATGAAGGCCGTCCAGGAGCAGCGCCGCGCGGCATGACGCGGCGTGACGCGGCGCGAGCGGTGAGGCGGTTGAGAACCTGGCCGTCCGCTCGGGCTGTGACAGATCTGATGCCTCATCCGATGTGTGTTCTGTGGGGGAGATGTGCCCGCCGGTGCTTCTGATGTGAAGGACCGGCGCACATGATGACCCTCCCCGCCCGACAGAAAGCTGCGACTTCCGGCGCGCGCATGCGCGGGGAGCGCACGCAGGCACCGTGCATGGAGGTTTCAGAGTGCGTCCGTTCACCCTCAACTACGCCTCGTACCAGGGGCTTCGGCCGGTGGTGACGCCGTACCGCTTCGACGAGGCGCGGCAGCTGAACGTGCTGCCTGACGGCCGACCGGCCGTCAGCGACCCGGACCTGCTGCTGGCGGTGGGCACGACCACGTCCACCGCCGGTTCCCAGACCCACTTCGACGACTGACGGCCGCCCGCGACCGGATGACCGTACTGATCCTCACGTCCGAGGAGGACGTGACCGCCGACATGGTGGTGGCCGAACTGCACGCGGCGAAAACCCCGTTCGTGCGCATGGACCCCGCCGACGTACCGGGCAGGGCCGTGCTGTCCGCCCACTACGCGAACGGCGCCTTCGAGGGCCACCTGTCGGTGAACGGGCGCCTGCTCGAGATGGGGGACCTGCGCGCCGTGTGGGTGCGCAGGCCCGGCGAGCCGGCAGCACACGCGGCCCACCCCTCGCCGTGGCTGACCGCCGAGACCCGGCAGGCACTGTTCGGCATGCTCTTCTCCGCCGCCCCGCGGTGGATGAACCATCCGCGCAACGCCGAGCGGGCTCGCCTGAAGCCGTGGCAGCTGCGGACCGCCCACCGCAGCGGCTTCGCCGTACCGCCGACCGTCTTCACCACGGTCCCGCGGGTGGCACGGCAGTTCGCCGAGGAGCACGGGGACGTGGTGGTGAAGTCCGCCTCGGGACCGCCGCCCGGTGAACCCGGGCTGACCCTGCCGACCTCGCTGATCGGCCGCGATGTCGACTTCTCCGCCGTCGCGGCCGGCCCCGCCCTGCTGCAGCGGTACGTGCCCAAGTGCGCGGACATCCGGCTGACCTGCGTCGGCTCCCGGCTGTTCGCCGCGCAGAAGACCGCGGGACCGGGCCAGATCGACGGCCGCTACGGCGACACCGAGCACGCCTGGCGGGCGGTCCCGGTGCCCGAGCGCATCGCCGAGGCGGTGCGCGCGTACGTCGCGCTCGCCGGACTGGCCTACGCCGCCTTCGACTTCGCGGAGGACGAGGAGGGCGTCTGGTGGTTCCTGGAGTGCAACCAGAGCGGCCAGTTCGGCTTCGTCGAACTGGAGACGGGGCTGCCGATCGCCGCGGCGGTGGCCGCGTGGCTCGGCCGGGACGAGGCGGGCCGGTAGCCGGGGGGAGCCGCGGCCGTGGAGCGAGGGCCCCGGCCGCCTCTGTCCCCCGTGCGAGCTACACGCAGGTGTCCACCGCACGGTGACGATCCCGGGCCGCGGGATCCCTAGCGTTCAGGGCAGCCGCGGCGCTCCGGCCGCGGATGGTGCGGAGGGGATTCCCATGAGGCTGATCTGGCAGCTCGCGGCCGTGGCGGCGGTCGCGTTCATCGGCGGGCAGTGTGTCGCGGCGGTGCAGGACAACGCGTTCCTGACGCTGATCCTGGGTACGTCGACCGCGGTGCTCGCGGTGCTCGTCTACCGGTGGGTGGTACGCAGGACCGAGCACCGCCCGGTCACGGAACTCGCGCGGGAGGGCGCCCGCGGCGCCGTCGGCCGCGGCGCGCTGCTCGGCGTGGCGCTGTTCGGCGCCGTCATCCTGAACCTGGCGCTGCTCGGGGACTACGACGTCCACGGCCTGGGCTCGGTGAGCGGCGCCGTGGGCGTGGTCGGCTTCATGGCCGCGGCCGCCGCGACCGAGGAACTGCTGTTCCGCGGCGTCCTGTTGAGGATCGTGGAGGGGCGCTTCGGCACCTGGATCGCGTTGACGCTGACCGGTGTGCTGTTCGGCCTGATGCACCTGTTCAACCCGGACGCGACGCTGTGGGGTGCCCTCGCCATCGCCGTCGAGGCGGGCGGCATGCTCGGGGCGGCGTACGTGGCCACCCGCAGCCTGTGGCTGCCGATCGGCCTGCACTTCGGCTGGAACTTCGCCGAGTCGGGCATCTTCAGCACCGAGGTCTCCGGCAACGGCACCAAGCAGGGCCTGCTGGACGCCACCGTGTCGGGCTCCAGGCTGCTCACCGGCGGCGACTTCGGCCCGGAGGGCAGCCTGTACGCGGTGCTGTTCGGAACGCTGGCGACGATCGTGTTCATGCGGCTGGCCCGCCGGCGCGGCCACCTGGTGCCAAGTCGCCGTAAGAACAACGAGGTTGACGCGACCGCTACAGTTTCCCGGTGATCGCTCTTCGGCGGTTCCCGGACCTCTGGCGCCGGCTCGACGTCACGGTCCGGGACCTCCCGCTCGGGGTGCTGCTCCTCGCCGCGTCCCTGCTGCCGGTGTTCCAGCGGCACGGGACCCGGCTCGGCGGCGTCGCGGACCGGCCCTTCGACGCGGGGGCCGCCGCGGTCCTCGCCCTGGAGTGCCTGCCGCTCGCCGTACGCCGCCGGTGGCCGGCCCTCTGCCTCGCGCTGGTGTCGCTCGGCTTCGCCGCCGACCAGCTGCGCGGCTACCACCTGGTCGCGGGCACCGCGCTGCTGATCGCCCTGGTGAGTACGGGACTTCGTCTGGAACGGCACCGGCGCGCCGCCGCGCTGCTGTTCTCCGCGGCGTACGTGGTGCTGGCGGTCGCGCTCGCCCGGCTCGGCTCGGGCGAGCCGGTGAGCGAGTTCGTCACGTTCTACCTGCTGGCGACGCTCGGCTGGGGCGCCGGGGCGTGGCTGCGCACCGGCCGGGCAGCGGAGGCGGAGCGCCGCCGCCGGGTCGCCGAGGACACCCGCGCCGCCGAACGCGCCCGTATCGCCCGCGAGTTGCACGATGTGGTGACCCACCACGTGACGGCGATGGTCGTCCAGGCGGAGGCGGCGCGCTATCTGACCGCCGCACCCGACCGCCTGGACCAGGCCCTGACCGCCGTCTCGGACACCGGGCGCCGCGCCATCACCGACCTGCGGCACCTGCTCGACCTGCTCAACCCGGACCACGGCACGGACGGTGGCGTCCATCACGGCATGGACCACGGCGCCGAGGCGCGGACGCCGGCCGTCGGCCGTCTCCTCACGCTCGTCGAGCAGACCCGCCGGGCCGGGCAGCCGGTGGAGTTCACCGAGGAGGGCACCCCGGCGGCGTCGACCGGCAGCGCCGACCTCGTCGCCTACCGCGTCGTCCAGGAAGCCCTGACGAACGCCCTCAAGTACGCCCACGGCAGCCGCACTTCGGTCCAGGTCAGCCACGGCACGAAGGAGATCACCGTGGAGGTCACCACGGACGACACGGGCTCGGGTGCCACGTCCCCCGGCGGCAGCGGCCGCGGCCTCGCGGGCCTGCGCGAGCGGGTCGACGTCCTGGGCGGCGACTTCAGCGCGTCCCCACGGGAGGACGGCGGCTTCCGCGTACGAGCGCGGATTCCCGCCGGGGGTTCCCTGTGAGATGGGTCGGGGAGCCGGGCGGGACGGGTGAGGCGGGGCGTGTGGCGTCGGCTGCGGTGTCGGCCGAGGCGGGGCGCGTGGTGTCGGCTGCGGTGTCGGCCGAGGCGACGGGCGGCGTGAGGTCTGCGACGAGATCTGCGAGGGGCCGGTCGTGAACTCTGCGGGGGAGCGGAGCGGCGCCGCGCCGATCCGGGTCCTGGTCTGCGACGACCAGATCCTGATCCGCACCGGACTGGTGACGATCATCGACGCGCAGCCGGATCTGGAGGTGGCGGGCGAGTGCGGTGACGGGCAGAGCGCCGTCGACCTCGCCGGCCGGCTCCTCCCGGACGTCGTGGTGATGGACGTACGCATGCCCGTGCTCGACGGCATCGAGGCCACCCGCCTGCTGGCCGGCGCCGCGGTGGCGAACCCGGTGAAGGTCCTCGTGGTGACGACCTTCAACCTGGACGAGTACGTCTACGAGGCGCTGCGCGCGGGCGCGAGCGGCTTCCTCCTCAAGGACGCGCCCCCGGCCCAGCTCCTGCACGGCATCCGCACGGTCGCCACGGGCGCGGCGCTGCTCGCCCCCGAGGTGACGCGCCGGCTCGTCGGCCGGTACGCCGCCAGGATCCGCCCCGCCGCGGGCACCCCGGACGACATCCCGCTGACCCCCCGCGAACTGGAGGTCCTGCGCCTGATCGCGGACGGTCTCTCCAACAGCGAGATCGCCGGCGCCCTGGTCATCAGCCAGGAGACGGTCAAGACCTTCGTCTCCCGCATCCTCACCAAACTGAACCTCCGCGACCGCGTCCAGGCGGTCGTGTACGCGTACCGACACGGGCTGGTGACGTGACGGGGCCGGAGCGGGGGCCGGAATGGCAGGGAACCCTCCGGCGTTGAGCAGGGTGGGTGAAGGACGCCGGTCGGGCGGGCCGAGTAGCCCGCATCAGCAGGCTGAGAGGTATGGAGGGTCGTAATGGCTGCGCAGACGCAGAGGGCCGTTCTCGCGGGCGGGTGTTTCTGGGGGATGCAGGATCTGATCCGCCGGCTCCCGGGCGTGACGGCGACCCGGGTCGGATACACCGGAGGTGACGTGCCGAACGCGACGTACCGCAACCACGGAACGCACGCGGAGGCCATCGAGATCCTCTTCGACCCGACTCAGACCGACTACCGCGCGCTCCTGGAGTTCTTCTTCCAGATCCACGACCCGAGCACCAAGAACCGCCAGGGCAACGACATCGGCCTCAGCTACCGCTCGGCGATCTATTACGTGGACGACGAGCAGAAGCGGATCGCCGAGGACACCATCGCGGACGTCGACGCCTCCGGCCTGTGGCCGGGCAAGGTCGTCACCGAGGTGGAGCCGGTCGGCCCCTTCTGGGAGGCCGAGCCCGAGCACCAGGACTACCTGGAGCGCTACCCCGACGGCTACACCTGCCACTTCCCCCGCCCGGGCTGGCGCCTGCCGACCCGTACGGAGGGCTGACCTCCGCCGGCGTCCGTCTGTGAGCCGATGTAGTTTCAGGCGATACGGTATCGATCGAACGGATGACGGTATCGTGGCCGTATGACCGCCGACGTCCCGCCCGGAGCCACCCCCACGCGCGCAACCGACCGCCCCGGGGACGGTTCCCCCTTCGCCCTCGGCCTGCTGCTGCGCCGTGCGCACTGGCGGGCCGCCGCGGTGATGGGGGAGGCCCTGCGGCCGTACGGCATCGAGCTGCGGCATTTCGCGGTGCTGATCGTGCTGGTCAACGAGGGGCCGACGGTGCAGCGGGACCTGGCGGCGGCGACGGGGACGGACAAGGCCGGGATCATGCGGGTCGTGGACGACCTGGAGCGCAAGGGCCTGGCCGTGCGCAAGGGCGTTCCGGGGGACCGGCGGGTGCGCGCGGTGGAGATCACGCCGCAGGGGCTCGAGCTCTTCGACGCGGTCCACGTGGCGGCGGGACCCATGGCCGAGGGGCTCGTGGCGGGCATGGAGCCGGCCGAGACCGAGAGGCTGACCGAGCTGCTGACCCGGTTCGCCCATCCCGCGGACGAGGGCGCGTGAACGCCCCGGGTGGCGAGGCCGCCGTGTGACGCTCCTGAGTGAGGCGTCACACCGCCTTCGTGTCCCGGAGGGTCACGCGGCGAGCTGCTCCGCGAGTTCCTCGGCCAGGGCGGCCGCCTGCGCGAAAGCGCGGTCGCGGGAGGCCTCGTAGAGCGGGACCAGTGCCGACATCGCCGGATTGCGGGCGGCCATGGTGAGCTCCGGGACGATGAATTCGAGGTTCAGGCCGAGGGCGCCCCCGAGGACGGCCTCCAGATAGTTCTGCACGAACTCGTAGCCCTCGCGCGGGGTGCCCGGCGCGTAGGAGCCGCCGCGGCTGGCGACCACGACGGCCGGTGTGCCCTTGGCGGAGGGGTTCTCGCCCGCCGTGCGGCCGAGCAGCAGCACGCTGTCCAGCCATGCCTTGAGCGTCGACGGGATCGAGAAGTTGTACATCGGCGCCCCGATCAGGACGGCGTCCGCCCGCTCCAGCTCCTCGATGAGCCGCACGCGCGCGGCGAACGCCGCCGACTGCTCCGGGGTGCGCTCGGACGGATCGGCGTAGCCGGCCGCCCAGGCGGCGGCGGTGATGTGCGGGACGGGGTCGGCGGCGAGGTCGCGGTAGACCACCGTGCCCCGCCGGTGCTGCTCCTCCCAGGTCCTGCGGAAGGCGGCCGTGACCGAACGGGACGAGGACGCCTCGCCGGGAAACACGGACGAGTCGATGTGCAGCAGTGTGGCCATGGACGTTCTCCAAGGTGGGGTGCCCCAGGCGGGGGACCGGAGGCGGTGATTCGTGCTCGGCGGTAGTCAAACACGAGATGATATCGAGTGATACTATCTCGTTCGCTACGGAGGCGATGTGTCGAGCGGTCGAGGAGGCAGGCGATCATGGATGTCCACGAGGCGGTCACGACCCGGCGGGCGGTGCGTGGATTCACCGGCCGGCCTGTTCCGAAGGGGTCGTTGGAGCGTGTGATGTCCGCCGCGGCATGGGCGCCGTCCGGCTCGAACATCCAGCCGTGGCACGCCTACGTGGTGACCGGAGGGCCGCTGGCCGAGATCAAGAAGCGCGCCGGCGAGCGCCTTGCCGCGGGAGACCCCTGGGACGAGCCGGAGTACGAGATGTATCCGCCGGAGCTCACGTCCCCCTACCGCGAGCGCCGGTCGGCCTTCGGGGAGCAGCGCTACGGCGCCCTCGGCATCCCGCGCGAGGACCTGGAGGCGCGCCAGCGGGCCGCCTCCGCGAACTGGGACTGCTTCGGGGCGCCCGCGGCCCTGTTCTGCTACATCGACCGCACCATGGGCCCGGCCCAGTGGTCCGACGTCGGCATGTATCTGCAGACCGTCATGCTGCTGCTGCGCGCCGAAGGGCTGCACAGCTGCCCGCAGATGGCGTGGGCGAAGTTCCGCAGGAGCGTCGCCGAGGTCCTGTCGCCCCCCGACGAGCTCCTGCTCTTCTGCGGCATGTCGATCGGGTTCGCGGACGCCGCGGAGGATCCCGGCCGCACGGGCCGGGCCCCTCTCGAGGAGACCGTCACCTTCGTGGGCGACTGACGGTCATGCGGGGTCGATGACCCGGCGGGTCAGTGCGGCAGTGTCGCCGGGCTGCCGCCGTTGGCCTCGTAGCCCGCCACCGCCAGTGCGCGGTACACCGCGAACTCCGCCGCGGGGTCCGGCGACAGGGTCCAGGGCAGGGCGCCGACGTGGCCGTCGATGTGTATGAGCTGGTTCATGGCCTCGCTCCAGCGCTCGGCGCGGACCAGGAAGAAGACCAGGAGATGGCGTACGTGCGCCAGCATCGGGTCGTCCGGCCGGGCCGAGTGGACCGCGTGCAGCGCGCCGTGCATCGCCTTCGTCACGACCTCGCTCTGGTAGAAACCGCTGACCAGGTTCACCTCGGGCAGGTGCTCGAAGACCGAGAAGAGCGGCATCGCGGCGAGCAGCGAGCCGTGCGGGGCCCGCGCGGCCGCCGCCTCCGCGAAGGAGGTCGCCAGCTCCCGCGAGCCGTGCCACTTCTCGCACCAGTAGTGCAGCGCCGCCAGGTGCGCGCCCATGTGCGTCGGCGCGCGGTCCAGGATCTTCAGCCAGAGCTGCTCGAACTCCGGCTGCGAGTAGGTCAGTCCGCGGGCCACCGACAGCTCGACGATGTACGGGACGGGGTCGCCGGGGGCGAGCAGCGCCGCGTCGCCGCACGCCGACCTCGCCTCCTCCATGATGATCCGGAACTCGTCCGTGCCCGGCGTCGACGTGCGCCACGCCTGCTGCACCAGGAACTCCGCGTGCACGGCCGCGCCGCCCGCGTCCTTGGGCTGCTCGGCCCGCCACACCCGCAGCCACTGCCCGCCCGGTGTCTCGCTGACCCCGCCGGGCCGCTGCTGCAGCTCCAGCGAGGCGGCACCCGCGAAGGCCTGCACGCGCTGCCAGCGCAGCTCGCCCTCGGCGTCCGTGCCCGCCAGCAGCTGCGAGGCCGCACGGTAGTCCTGCGTGCGCTGCACCAGGTCCAGGACGTCCAGCAGGTCCTGGTCGGGGCCGGGCATGCGGACGTCCAGCTCCTCCTCGCGCACGAAGCCGTAGTTCGCGGGGTCGGCGGCGTCCGGGTGGCCGGCCGGGACCTGCTCGATCATGCCCCGACGGCGCCGCATGAACGGCAGCAGCACGAAGCCGAGCATGACCACCGCGATCAGGACCCAGAGAAATTCCATGGCTCAAGCGTTCCAGACGCGACCGCCACATGGCCAACCCGGTCGGGAGCCTGTGGAAAACCCGCGATCTCGTACACCTCTCGGTCCGCCACCCGCCCGCCCGGCGCATTACGCTCGGGCCCATGAGCGACAGGCACATCAGTCAGCACTTCGAGACCCTCGCGATCCACGCGGGCAACACCGCCGATCCCCTCACCGGCGCGGTCGTCCCGCCGATCTACCAGGTCTCGACCTACAAGCAGGACGGCGTCGGGGGCCTGCGCGGCGGCTACGAGTACAGCCGTAGCGCCAACCCGACCAGGACCGCCCTCGAGGAGAACCTCGCAGCCCTCGAGGGGGGCCGCCGCGGTCTCGCGTTCGCGTCCGGACTGGCGGCCGAGGACTGCCTGTTGCGTACGCTGCTCAGCCCCGGCGACCACGTGGTCATCCCGAACGACGCGTACGGCGGCACGTTCCGGCTGTTCGCGAAGGTCGTCGCCCGGTGGGGGGTGGAGTGGTCGGTCGCCGACACCAGCGATCCCTCCGCCGTACGGGCCGCCATCACCCCCAAGACCAAGGCGGTGTGGGTGGAGACCCCCTCCAACCCGCTGCTCGGCGTCACCGACATCGCCGCGCTCGCCCAGGTCGCGCGGGACGCGGGCGCGAAGCTCGTCGTCGACAACACCTTCGCCACCCCGTACCTCCAGCAGCCGCTGGCGCTCGGCGCGGACGTCGTCGTGCACTCGCTGACCAAGTACATGGGCGGCCACTCCGACGTCGTCGGCGGTGCGCTGATCGTCGCCGACGAGGCGCTCGGCGAGGAGCTGGCGTTCCACCAGAACGCGATGGGCGCGGTCGCCGGCCCCTTCGACTCGTGGCTGGTGCTGCGCGGCACGAAGACGCTGTCGGTGCGCATGGACCGCCACAGCGCGAACGCCACCAAGGTCGCGGACATGCTCACCCGGCACGCGCGCGTGACGAGCGTCCTGTACCCGGGGCTGCCCGAGCACCCCGGTCACGAGGTCGCGGCCAAGCAGATGCGGGCCTTCGGCGGCATGGTGTCGTTCCGGGTCCAGGGCGGCGAGGAGGCGGCCGTCGAGGTGTGCAACCGCGCCAAGGTGTTCACACTCGGCGAGTCCCTGGGCGGTGTCGAGTCGCTGATCGAGCACCCCGGGCGCATGACGCACGCCTCCGCGGCCGGTTCGGCCCTCGAGGTGCCCGCCGATCTCGTACGGCTCTCCGTCGGCATCGAGAACGTCGACGACCTCCTGGAGGACCTGCAGCAGGCGCTCGGCTAGCGAAGCCGCCTCACCAGCCCGTGTACGGGGGAGTCGTCTGCGAGGGCGGCTCCACCCACGGGCGGGCCATCATGGCCCAGACGAGGAACGCCACGCAGGCGGCGCACAGCAGCAGCCACAGCAACCGCCGGGCCACCCTTCTGCGGCGCAGGCTGCGGGCGCCGCGGCGCACGACGTCGCCGTACAGCTCCGGCGGCACCCGCGGCGGAACGCGCTCCATGATGCGCCGTGCCGCCGCCTCGCGCTCGGCCCGGTTCATGCGCCCCTCCCCACGCCCGCGCGCCTCATGACGGCGCCACCTTCGGGCCCGCGACCGTCCGTGCGGGGCCGCGCGGCGGATGCAGCAGGGTCGCCGTGGCCCGGTCGCAGATGGTGCGGACGCGTTCGGTCGGCAGGCCGAGCAGCGCCGCCGTCTGCTCCTCGGCGACACCCTCGTAGAGCCGGAGGACCAGGATCAGGCGCTCCTGCGGCACGAGCCCGGCCAGCGGGCTGTCCGGATGCGGGCGGGACCGGCCGAAACCGCCGTACTGGTGCCATGCCGCGCGCGCGAAGCGGGTGGCCAGGTACTGGCGGGTGCGGTTGTAGGGGTCCTCGCCGCGCAGCCGGTCCCAGGTGCTGTACGTGTGCGCGAGCGCCAGCGTCAGCAGGCGCCGCGCGCGCGGGTTGTCGTCCGGCGCCTCCGCGGTGAGCAGCGTGGCGGCATGCAGGAGCCGCCCTGCCGCGCCCGCGACGAACGCCTCGAACTCCCGGGCCCGGCGGGCGGATTGTGACGCCTGCCGTTGCCGCACCGCGCCTCCCGCCCTCCCGGCGAACGAATCGGAACCTCCGCCGCGTACGGATGGGTGAACCGCGTACGAGGAGGACCCGATCTCATATGAGGCCAGGGGTGCCCCGTCGGTCAAGAGCCGGGCGGCACGCGCGCGTGAGAGCCGGTCGGGGCCGGGGCGCGGGCGGAGCCTTAGGAGGCGTCCGTCGCGTCCGTCCCCGGCACGCCCTGGGGCGACATCCGGGAGGAGAGGGCGACGTTGAAGCGCGTCAGGAGCGCGCAGAACGCCTCGCGCTCCTCCGGCTCCCACTCCTGCGTCAGCTCGGCCATGAGCTGGCGCCTGGAGGAGCGCACCTCCTCGAGGCGGGACAGCCCGCGCGGGGACAGCTGAAGGACCACGGCGCGTCCGTCCTCGGGATGCGAGGTGCGCTTGACGAGACCGGTGTCCACGAGCGGCGCCACCTGGCGGGTGACCGTCGAGGAGTCGATGCCCATGCTCGCCGCGAGCGCCTTGACGCCCATGGGCCCTTCTTTGTCGAGGCGGTTGAGCAGCAGGTATGCGGCGCGGTCCATGGAGTTGCGCACCTGCCCGACCCCCCCGAGCCGGGTCTGTTCGGCACGGCGGGCGAAGACCGCCACCTCGTGCTGCAGCGTGTCGAGAAGACCGGTGTCACCGACGGTCGTCATGTCCATCGACATTTCTGGTGTTGTGGGCATGGCCGGAGGCTCGCTTCATGAAGGGGCTGCTGGAATGGGGGACAGAGTACGCGGCCCGGGGGCAGGCCGTACCGGCGCTGCGCAAACCAGTCTCGGAGGTTGGTCACACACGCCCCGTGCGCCCGTGAACTGCGATGCTTGAGTCATGAGCTACAGCACGGCTGACTCCTTGCGGCCCGTGACCCTCGACGATGTGCGCGGCGCGCAGAAGATGCTCTCTGGCGTGGCGCGGGCGACGGCGATGGAGGGCAGCAGGCACCTGTCCCGGCTGGTGGGCGCGCCGGTGCACCTCAAGTGCGAGAACCTGCAGCGGACGGGATCGTTCAAGCTGCGCGGCGCGTACGTGCGGATCGCCGGGCTGCTGCCCGAGGAGCGTGCGGCCGGAGTCGTGGCGGCGAGCGCCGGCAACCACGCGCAGGGTGTCGCGCTGGCGTCCTCGCTGCTGGGCGTGAAGGCGACGGTGTTCATGCCGATGGGCGCACCGCTGCCGAAGATCAGCGCCACGCGCGAGTACGGCGCCGAGGTGCGCCTGCACGGGCAGGTGGTCGACGAGACGCTGGCCGCCGCGCAGGCGTACGCGGCCGAGACGGGCGCGGTGTTCATCCACCCCTTCGACCACCCCGACGTCATCGCGGGCCAGGGCACGGTCGGGCTGGAGATCCTGGAGCAGTGCCCCGAGGTGCGCACGATCGTGGTCGGCGTCGGCGGGGGAGGGCTCGCCGCCGGTATCGCGGTCGCGGTGAAGGCGCTCAGGCCGGACGTGCGGATCGTGGGCGTGCAGGCGGAGGGCTCGGCGGCCTACCCGCCCTCGATCGCTGCCGGGCGCCCGGTGTCGATCGAGAACCCGGCGACCATGGCCGACGGCATCAAGGTGGCGCGGCCCGGCGACGTGCCGTTCGCCATCGTGCGCGACCTGATGGACGAGGTCCGCACGGTCTCCGAGGACGCGCTGTCCGCCGCGCTGCTCCTGTGCCTGGAGCGGGCCAAGCTGGTCGTCGAGCCGGCCGGGGCGAGCCCGGTGGCGGCGCTGCAGAGCGAGCCGGGCGCCTTCGAGGGCCCGGTGGTCGCGGTGCTGTCCGGCGGCAACGTCGACCCGCTGCTGATGCAGCGCGTCCTGCGCCACGGCATGGCGGCGCAGGGCCGCTACCTGGCCGTACGGCTGCGCCTGACGGACCGGCCGGGTGCGCTCGCCACTCTTCTCGGGGTGTTGTCAGTGGTGGACGCTAACGTCCTCGATGTGAGTCACGTACGGACCGATCCACGGCTCGGGCTCACGGAGGCGGAGGTCGAGCTGCACCTGGAGACGAAGGGGCCGGAGCACTGCCTCGACGTCGGCCGGGCCCTGCGCGAGTCGGGGTACACGGTCGTCGAATGAGGTGCCGGGCGCCCGGCGATCGGCGGGCGCTCAAGCGGAATCCCCAGCTCAGGGCTCTTTGTCACTCGATCGGGAAAATCCGTTGAGAGACGCGATACATCGCGTTACGGTGTGTCTCGCACCTGCCCGCCCCGCCGCCCATCAGGCGGGGCGAAACGCACAAATCTAGGCTTTTCGAAGCATCCCCGACGACGTGGAGACTCACATGCCAGGCGCCATCTATGCCGAAGGCCTGGTCAAGACCTTCGGTGACGTAAGGGCTCTGGACGGCGTCGACCTCGATGTCCCCGAGGGCACCGTCCTGGGCCTGCTCGGGCCGAACGGCGCGGGCAAGACGACGGCGGTCCGCTGCCTGACCACGCTGCTGCGGCCCGACAGCGGCAAGGCGGTCGTGGCCGGCCTCGACGTGCTCAAGCAGCCCAACGAGGTGCGGCGCTCCATCGGCCTGTCCGGCCAGTTCGCCGCGGTCGACGAATACCTCACCGGCCGAGAGAACCTTCAAATGGTCGGCCAGCTCTACCAGATGAGGGCCAAGGCCGCGAAGGCCCGGGCCGCCGAGCTGCTGGAGCAGTTCGACCTCGCGGACGCCGCCGACCGTCCCGCGAAGACCTACTCCGGAGGCATGCGCCGCCGGCTCGACCTGGCCGCCGCACTGGTGGTCTCGCCGCCGGTGATGTTCATGGACGAGCCGACGACCGGCCTCGACCCGCGCAACCGCCAGCTGCTGTGGGACGTCATCAAGCGGCTGGTCTCCGGTGGCACGACCCTGCTGCTGACCACGCAGTACCTGGAGGAGGCGGACCATCTCGCGCACGACATCGTGGTCGTCGACCACGGCCATGTCATCGCCCGCGGCACCTCCGACCAGCTCAAGGCCCGCACCGGCGGCGAGCGCGTCGAGGTCGTGGTGCACGAGCGCGAGCACATCGCCACCGCCGGCGAGGTCCTGACCGGCTTCGGCAAGGGGGAGCTCACCGTCGAGGAGCACACCCGCAAGCTCACCGTGCCCGTCAGCGGCGGCGCCAAGTTGCTGGCCGAGGTCATCCGGGAGCTGGACGTCCGCGGCATCGAGATAGACGACATCGGGCTGCGCCGCCCGACCCTCGACGACGTGTTCCTGTCCCTGACCGGACACGTGGCCGAGGCCGAGGAGAACGGCGAGTCCGGGAAGGCGGCAGCCAAGGACCGCCGGAACAAGAAGGAGGCAGCCAAGTGAGCGCCGTCACGGACGCCGTGCGGGTCGCACCGACCGGGAACCCCGTCAGCCAGTCGTTCCGCGACTCCATGGTCGTCGCGAAGCGCAATCTGATCCGGATGTCCCGCATCCCGGAAATGATCATCTACGGCCTGATCCAGCCGATCATGTTCGTGGTGCTGTTCACCTACGTCTTCGGTGGTTCCATGCAGATCGGCGGCAGCACCAGCGCCACCGACTACAAGAACTTCCTGATGGCGGGCATCTTCGCGCAGACCGTCACGTTCGCCACCGCCAGCTCCGGCGCGGGCATCGCCGACGACATGCACAAGGGCCTCATCGACCGCTTCCGCTCCCTGCCCATGGCGCGCGGCGCGGTCCTCACCGGCCGCACGCTCGCCGACTCGGTGCAGACGGCGCTCACCCTGGTCGTCCTCGCCCTGGTGGCCCTGCTGGTCGGCTGGCGCGTGGGGACGAACGGCGAGACGAACGCAGGGAAGGTGCTCGGCGCGTTCGGCCTGCTGCTCCTGCTCGGTTACGCCTTCACCTGGATCGGCGCCCTGATCGGCATGTCGGTCCGCACCCCCGAGGCGGCCACGTCCAGCGGGCTGATCTGGCTGTTCCCGGTGACGTTCATCTCGAACGCCTTCGTGGACACCAGCCACATGACCCCGTGGCTGCGCCACATCGCCGAGTGGAACCCCTTCAGCGCCACGGTGCAGGCCTGCCGTGTGCTGTTCGCGAACCCGGGCCAGTCGCCGTCGGACGCCTGGCCCATGGTGCACCCGGTGTGGGCCTCGCTGATCTACTCGGCCCTGATCATCGTCATCTTCAGGACGCTGTCGGTGCGCAAGTACCGCTCGGCGACCGCCTGAGCCTGGACACGACGAAGCCCCCGGTGTCGGCAGACACCGGGGGCTTCGTGCAGGACGTGCAGGTCTCGCCGGGCGGGGCCGGATCAGCCGTTGTAGGGCTCGGCCTTGAGGATCGTCACGGAAGCCCTCTTGCCGTTGGGCAGCTCGTACTCCGCGTCCTCGCCGACCTTGTGGCCGATCACGCCGGAGCCCAGCGGCGACTGCGGCGAGTAGGTCTCGATGTCGGAGCTCGCGTACTCGCGCGAGGCGAGCAGGAAGGTCATGGTGTCGTCCTCGTCGCCGTCGAAGGCGATCGTGACGACCATGCCGGGCGCCACCGCGCCGTCCGCGGATGCCGGAGCCTCGCCGACCTTGGCGTTCTCCAGGAGCTGGGTCAGCTGGCGCACACGGAGCTCCTGCTTGCCCTGCTCTTCCTTGGCCGCGTGGTACCCGCCGTTCTCCCGCAGGTCGCCCTCCTCGCGCGCGGCCGCGATCTTGGCGGCGATCTCCGTGCGCGCAGGACCAGACAGGTACTCCAGCTCGGCCTTGAGCTGGTTGTACGCCTCCTGGGTCAGCCAGGTGACGTTCTCGCTGGTCTGGGTCACAGGTGCTCCTCGTAGGTACTGGGAATACAAAGCATCGCCCTACCCAGAAGAATGTTCCTTCACGGAAGGGCGAAACCACGAGCCTAACAATTCCGTGGCCGAAGGGGGAGGACATAAGCCATCAGAAATACGTCAGTGCAGGTCAGCGAGTACGCATTTCGGCCAGGCGAGACCGGCGTCAGTCGGCGTGGCAGCCGAGCAGCTCCGCCGTGGTGCCCCGGGCCGTCGTACGGAGCGTGACGACCTTGTCGATGCGCGTGGCGTCCCCGCCGAAGCGGAAGTCGGCCCGGCCCACCTCGGAGCCGTCCGCGGCCTGCGAGCGCAGCGTGCAGTAGCCGCTGGTGCCGGCGTCCTTGTGGACCTCCAGATGCACGCTCACCGCGTTCTTCGTCGCGTCGAAGGTGATCACTTCGGCGCTGATCTTGCTCTGGGCGACGTAGTGATAGGCGAAATAGCCGACCAGGGCGAGCAGCACGGCGGCGAGGACGGCGCCGGCGACCTTGAGCTTGCGGTCGGCGCGCTCGTCCGAGGAGCGGCCGTAGCGGCCCTCGGGCAGCTGGGTGCTCGCCGTGCTCATGATCGTCCCCTCGGAAACCGGGTCCCGGAATTTTTCGCCCCCCGGTTCGGTCACTATAGAAGCCGCCGATCGCACCCGAAGACACCGGGGGCGCCGACTTACGAGGATTGAGTCTTGACTGACCAGCTGCGACTGATGGCCGTCCACGCCCACCCCGACGACGAGTCGAGCAAGGGCGCGGCGACCATGGCGAAGTACGTGTCCGAGGGGGTGGACGTGCTGGTCGTGACCTGCACCGGCGGGGAGCGCGGGTCCATCCTCAATCCGAAGCTGCAGGGCGACAAGTACATCGAGGAGCACATCCACGAGGTACGCAAGAAGGAGATGGACGAGGCCCGGGAGATCCTGGGCGTCAAGCAGGAGTGGCTCGGCTTCGTCGACTCGGGCCTGCCCGAGGGCGACCCGCTGCCCCCGCTGCCCGAGGGCTGCTTCGCGCTGGAGGACGTCGACAAGGCGGCCGGTGAGCTGGTGAAGCAGATCCGCTCGTTCCGCCCGCAGGTGATCACCACCTACGACGAGAACGGCGGCTACCCGCACCCCGACCACATCATGACCCACAAGATCTCGATGGTGGCCTTCGAGGGCGCGGCGGACGCCGAGAAGTACCCGGAGGCCGAGTACGGCCCGGCCTACCAGCCGCAGAAGCTCTACTACAACCAGGGCTTCAACCGCCCGCGTACCGAGGCCCTGCACCAGGCGCTGCTCGACCGGGGCCTGGAGTCGCCGTACGGGGACTGGCTCAAGCGCTGGAACGAGTCCGAGCGCGTCGAGCGCACGCTGACCACGCACATTCCGTGCGCCGACTTCTTCGAGATCCGCGACAAGGCCCTGATCGCGCACGCCACGCAGATCGACCCCGACGGCGGCTGGTTCAAGGTCCCGATGGAGGTCCAGAAGGAGGTCTGGCCGACGGAGGAGTACGAGCTCGCGAAGTCGCTCGTCGACAGCTCCCTCCCCGAGGACGACCTCTTCGCGGGCATCCGCGACAATGCCTGACATGAGCGCAAGCGTGAGCCTGGCAATGACGCACCTCGTCCCCCTGGCCAAGGAGGTCGACGAGAACAAGGTCACCCCTGGCGTCCTCGGCTTCATCGTGTTCGCCGCGATGGCCCTGGCGGTGTGGGCCCTGATGAAGTCCATGAACCGGCACATGGGCAAGGTCAAGTTCAAGGAGCAGGGCGAACGGGACGGCGAGTCGGCGCAGACCGCCGCCGACTCCCGGCCCCGCCAGGGCTGACGCCGAGTGGTGCGGGGGTGGCCCCCGGTCAGTGACTGGCCGGTACCGCCACCCCCATCACCTCCCGTGCATGGCGGCTGGGCACCATGCCCAGGCGCCAGCCCTGCCAGCCGTCCTCGAGGCTGATCCCGCGCTCCAGCAGCAGCTGGTACGCCTCCACGTAGTCGTCGAGCTTCTCGTCCCGCAGCGGGTGGGCCGTGCGGGAGAGCTGGCTCAGCTCCTCCTGGGCGACCGCCGTGCCGATCTCCACGCCGCCCGGGGCCGCGTAGGGCAGCAGGGTGCAGCGCAGGAAGCGGGCCCAGTCCTCGCCGCGCCGGTCGCCGTAGGACGTGAACAGGGCCACGGCCTCGTCGCACAGCGCCAGCGCCTGCTGCGTGCGCGCGTTGCCCCCGTCCACCACCGCCAGCTCCAGGCAGGTCCATGCCTCGCCGTGGGCCACGCCGATGCGCTGGAAGTCCGCCCGGGCGTCGACCAGGAGCTGGCGGGCGAAGCCGGAGTTCCGGAGCGAGCCCGTCTGCGCCGCCCGCTGGTCGCGGGTGACCCGGGCCGAGTGGTGCCGCGCGCAGGCCAGGCCGTAGACGTCGCGCATCCGGGAGAACATCGTCCGCGAGCGCTCCAGCTCGCGCACCGCGTGGTCGAGGTCGCCCGTCTCCTCCAGCGCCTGGCCGAGGTAGTAGACCGTCCAGGCCTCGCCGCGCGCGTCCTCGTTGTCGCGGTGCCTGGACGCTGCCTGGCGCAGGCCGTCGACCGCCGGTGACGCGTCGCCGGCGACGAGCCGGGCGCGGGCCAGCTGGGTGAGGGCCCAGGCCTCGCCGCGGGCGTCGCGGGTGCGGCCGTAGCGGTCCAGGGCGGCGTTCAGCTCCGACTCCGCGCGCGGGACGTCGCCCATCCGCAGCGAGAGCTGGCCGAGCTGGTAGTGGGCCCAGGCCTCGCCGTGCACGGACTCGCCGTCGTGGTGCAGCACCAGGGACTCGGTGAGCAGGTGCAGCGCCTCGGAGACATGGCCGCGGTCGCGCTCCACCGCGGCCAGGGCGTGCATCGTCCAGGCGCGGTCCGTCGCCAGCTCGGGGGCCGCCTGGAGGTCCAGCGCCTCGCGCAGCTTGCTCGCCGCCTCGGTGAGATTGCCCTGGTGGTGCAGGGTGATGCCCAGGGAGCACAGGGCGCGGGCCGCGCCCGCGTCGTGGTGGGCGTCCATGTAGAGATCGACCACCGAGGCCAGCGTCGCGCGCGCCTTGTCGAGCTCGCCCAGCTGGCGGGCCGCGATGCCCGTGCGCCACTGCACGGAGCGGACCAGCAGGCCCTGGTCGACGGCCTGCGCCAGCTCGCTGATCTCCCCCAGGCGGTAGAGGTCGCCGCGCAGCAGGCAGTAGTCGCACAGCGCGCCGAGGAGGTTCAGCACCGCGGCCTGGTTCACGCCCTCCGCGTGCCGCAGCGTGGAGGTGATGAAGCTCGACTCGTCGTCCAGCCAGCGCAGCGCCTCGTCCAGCGAGGTGAAGCCGTGCGGGCTGAAGCGGTCCGAGCGGGTCGACATGTTGCCGTCGACCAGGCGCAGCACCGAGTCGGCCAGATCGGCGTAGTTCACGATCAGGCGTTCCTGCGCGGCCGTGCGCTCCGCCGGCTCCTCCTCGTCCAGCAGGCGGGCGTGGGCGAAGGCGCGGACCAGGTCGTGCAGGCGGTAGCGGTTGCCGCGCACATGGTCGATCAGGCCCGCCCGGGACAGGGCCGTCAGATGGCGGGTCGCCTCCGACTCGTCCGTCGCCAGCAGGGAGGCGGCCGCCGCGGCGCCGAGGGAGGCGCGGCCGGCGAGGGCCAGCCGGCGCAGCAGCCTGCGGGCCGTCTGAGACTGGTCGGTGTAACGCAGCCACAGCGCGCGCTCGATCGGCCCCACCGGGCCGTACACCCCGAGATCGGTGGCCAGCTGGCGCGGTGAGCGCGGGCCGAGCGAGGAGCCGGCGACGGACAGCGCCAGCGGCAGCCCGCCGCACAACTCCCGGATCCGGTCGGCCGAATCGGCGTCGTACGGGCCGGTGCTGTCCTGTGCGGCCGCCTCCAGCAGCTCCTCGGCGCCCGCCGAATCCAGTGCCTCGACCGGGAGTTCGTGGAGGTGGGCCTGGAGGTCGGAGGGCAGGTCGAGGGGCCCGCGCGCGGTGACCAGGACCAGGCTGTCGGACCGCTCGGGGACGAGCGTGCGGACCTGCTCGGGGTCGGAGGCGTCGTCCAGGACGATCGTCACGGCCAGGCCGGTCAGATGCTGGTGGTACAGCTCGCTCAGCCGCTTGACCTGCTGGTCGGGGGAGGAGCGCTCGCGGAACAGCAGCTGTTCGCGCGGCGCGCCGAGCCGGTTGAGCAGGTGCAGCAGGGCGTCGCGGGTGGACAGCGGCGGCTCCTCCGGGTTGCCGCCGCGCAGGTCCACGACGCAGGCGCCACGGAAGTAGTCCTTGAGGTCGTGCGTGGCGCGCACCGCCAGGGTCGTCCGGCCGCTGCCGGGCGGTCCGTGCAGCACCACCACCGTCGGGCGGGTCTCCGTGCTCGCACGGGCCGCCTGCACCCACTGGCGGATCCGTGCCGTCTCCTGCCGCCGGCCCGCGAACGCGCCCGCCGGTTCGGGGAGTTGGCCGAAGGACTGCGCCAGCACGCTGCGCCCGCGGGCCGCCGCGCTCTTGTCCGTGCCGCGCAGCTTGGGACCGGTCTTCTTCGGGCCGGTGGACGCGGCGAGCACGCGCTGCTGGTCGAGGAACGGGCGGATGCCGCGCACCTCCAGCGCCGTCAGCCACTGGAGCCGCAGCTGCTCCGGTCCGCCCGGCTGGCTCGCGGCGCCGGCCCGGTGGTGCGCGGCGGGCAGATGCGAGCCGGCCACCTTGACCACGGTCGTCGCGGCGCCCACCACGCCCACGGTGACGCCGGCGCCGAGCGCCGTGCCCGTGCCGGTGCCGAGAGCCAGGTCGGCCACCGTCGCCGCGACGGCGGCAACGGCCGCCACCAGCAGGGGAGTTCCGGCCCCCTCCTGGGCGTATCTCTGGGCGAAGGTGAGCCGGCCGGCCTCCGTCTCGTCGACTGCGCGTGTGTAGGTCTCGTACTCCTCGGCGGCCGTCTGCGCCATCGCGTCGAGCGCACCGCGCGACCGTGACAGCAGCACCGCCCCGTCGGTCCGTCCGCCGGAGCGCCGTACTTCCTCCTCCACGGCCCGGGCCAACAGCCGTTCGGCATCCGCCCGATGGCTGTCCCGCATGTCACGTCCCCCTCCGGCGGCAACTCCTTTGGCTAAGAGTGTCCTTCGACTCGCGCCGGAGCGCGAGAGGGCAACGATCAACGGCGCCTGAAGGCTGCTCAGTTCAGGGAGCGGCGGTCGCCCACCGCGAGGAGCACGCAGACGCAGGCCAGCGCCCCCTCGCCCACCGCGCAGGCCAGGGCCTGGGCGAGATCGGCGCCCGGCTGCGCCGTCGTTATGTCGAACCACGCGTCCAGCACCGCGACGGCCGCCGTGGCCGAGGCCGTGAGGCGGACCCGCGGGTCGTCGCGCAGCCCCAGCACGGCGGTCGCCGCGCAGCCCGCCGCCATCAGGACGTCCAGGCCGGTCCAGGCCAGCGACCAGTTCCGCACCTCGGTGCTGGCCGGGAGGGTGAGGTCCAGCACCACCATCCACGGCACCAGCAGCACGGCCGCCGCGGCCAGCAGCGTCAGCGTCCACCTCCTCAGCAGTGCGGCCACCACGCCCACCAGGAGCAGGGTCCACAGCAGCAGCAGCTTCGCGTGGGGCTGCTTGCGCGGCGACCAGGCCGGCTTCGTCGAACTCATCGGGCTCCCCCTTCGAATGTCCCGTTCCTCCTCCACCGTAGATTGCAGAGAAAATTCTGCAAAGAAAATTCGGCAGACATCAGGGACGTCTCAGGGTTCTCAGGGTTACGGTGACCGCATGACCGACGGCCCGCCCGCCCCGACCGGCCCCCGCACGACCGGCCCCGACCCGGCCGCGGCCGACCTGACCAGCCTCGAGCGCACCGCCCTCTACAAATCCCTCGGCAACCCGATCCGCCGCCGGATCCTCGAATACCTGGGCCGGCACGGCGAGGCGAACTCCACCGTGCTGGCCAGGGAGCTGGGCGAGAGCTCCGGCACCACCAGCTACCACCTGCGCAAACTCGCCGAGCAGCGGCTCGTGGAGGAGATCCCGGAGAAGTCGGGCGGCCGGGAGCGCTGGTGGCGGGCGCTGCCGTTCAGCCACACCACACCCGACCCGGCGACCATGACGCCGGAGGAGTACGCGGCGGCCGAGCACCTCGCCCAGCTGAAGATCGACGTCGACACCGCGCTGTTCCGCCGCGCCCACCAGGAGTACCGCGGCCCGGACGGCTGGGCGCAGGTGCAGCGGCACGGCACCTGGATGACCCGGGACGAACTCCTGGCGTTCATGCGGGAGTACCACGCCCTGCTGGACCGCCACAGCCACTCCCGCGAGGAAGCACCCGAAGGGGCGCGCCCGGTCAACCTGCGTTTCTACGCGGTGCCCGAGCCCGTGGGAGAGTGGAACGGTGAACCGACTGGCCCATGAGACGTCCCCGTACCTCCTCCAGCACGCCGACAACCCCGTCGACTGGTGGCCCTGGTCGACCGAGGCCTTCGACGAGGCCCGCGCGGCGAACAAGCCCGTCCTGCTGAGCGTCGGATATTCGAGCTGCCACTGGTGTCACGTCATGGCCCACGAGTCCTTCGAGGACCGGGCCACCGCCGACTTCCTGAACGAACACTTCGTCAGCATCAAGGTCGACCGCGAGGAGCGCCCCGACGTCGACGCCGTCTACATGGAGGCCGTCCAGGCCGCCACCGGCCACGGCGGCTGGCCCATGACGGTCTTCCTCACCCCGGACGCCGAACCCTTCTACTTCGGCACGTACTTCCCGCCCGCCCCCCGTCACGGCATGCCGTCCTTCCAGCAGGTGCTGGAGGGCGTGCGCTCCGCGTGGTCCGACCGGCGGGGCGAGGTCACCGAGGTCGCCGAGAAGATCGTCAAGGACCTCGCCGGCCGGGAGATCTCCTACGGCGACGCGCAGGTCCCGGGCGAGGAGGAGCTCGCGCAGGCGCTGCTCGGCCTCACCCGCGAATACGACCCGCAGCGCGGCGGGTTCGGCGGCGCGCCCAAGTTCCCGCCGTCCATGGTGGTCGAGTTCCTGCTGCGCCACCACGCCAGGACCGGCGCCGAGGGCGCCCTGCAGATGGCCGCCGACACCTGCGAACGCATGGCCCGCGGCGGCATCTACGACCAGCTCGGCGGCGGCTTCGCCCGCTACTCCGTCGACCGCGACTGGGTCGTGCCGCACTTCGAGAAGATGCTCTACGACAACGCCCTGCTCTGCCGCGTCTACGCCCACCTCTGGCGTGCCACCGGCTCCGAGCTCGCCCGCCGCGTCGCGCTGGAGACCGCCGACTTCATGGTCCGCGAACTGCGCACGAACGAGGGCGGGTTCGCCTCCGCGCTGGACGCCGACAGCGACGACGGGACGGGCCGGCACGTCGAGGGCGCGTACTACGTGTGGACCCCGCAGCAGCTCGCCGAGGTCCTCGGCGGCCAGGACGCCGAACTCGCCGCCCACTACTTCGAGGTCACCGAGGACGGCACCTTCGAGAACGGCTCCTCCGTGCTGCAACTCCCGCAGCACGAGGGCGTGTTCGACGCGCGGAAGGTCGAGGACATCAAGGAGCGCCTGCTCCGGGCCCGCGGCGACCGTGCCGCCCCCGGCCGTGACGACAAGGTGGTCGCCGCCTGGAACGGCCTCGCGATCGCCGCACTCGCCGAGACCGGCGCCTACTTCGACCGCCCCGACCTGGTCGAGGCCGCGGTCGGCGCCGCCGATCTGCTCGTACGGCTGCATCTGGACGAGCAGGCCCGGCTCGCCCGCACCAGCAAGGACGGCCAGGTGGGCGCCAACGCGGGCGTGCTGGAGGACTACGCCGACGTCGCCGAAGGCTTCCTCGCGCTCGCGTCCGTCACCGGCGAGGGCGTCTGGCTGGAGTTCGCGGGCTTCCTCCTCGACCACGTCCTGGCCCGCTTCGTGGACCAGGAGAGCGGCAGCCTCTACGACACCGCCGCCGACGCCGAGAAGCTGATCCGCCGGCCGCAGGACCCCACCGACAACGCCACGCCGTCCGGCTGGTCCGCCGCCGCGGGCGCCCTGCTCGGCTATGCCGCGCACACGGGCTCCGAGGCCCATCGCACCGCCGCCGAGCGGGCGCTGGGCGTCGTCAAGGCGCTCGGCCCGCGCGTGCCGCGCTTCGTCGGCTGGGGCCTCGCGGTCGCGGAGGCGCTGCTCGACGGCCCGAAGGAGGTCGCGATCGTCGGCCCGGCCCAGGGCGACGAGGCGACGAAGGCCCTGCACCGCACGGCACTTCTGGGCACGGCGCCCGGCGCGGTGGTCGCCGCGGGGACGGCCGGCAGCGACGAGTTCCCGCTGCTCGCCGACCGCCCCCTGGTCGACGGGGCGCCCGCCGCGTACGTCTGCCGCGACTTCACCTGTGACGCCCCGACGACCGACCCGGACCGGCTGCGCGTGGCGTTGGGCGGCTGAAGCGGCGGCGGGGGGAAGGGGAGGTGGCGTGGCGCGCCGACTCGCGCCTGGTCGACGGGGCGCCGCCGCGTACGTCTGCCGCGACTTCACCTGTGACGCCCCGACGACCGACCCGGACCGGCTGCGCGTGGCGCTGAGCCGCTGAACCGGCTGCGGGGCAGAAGGCGTAGAGCCGGAGGAGTTGGTGTTGCGCTAGCCGGCGAACTCCTCCAGGGCGCGTTCCACGATGGCCTCCAGCTGTTCGTGGTGGGCGCCCTTCCAGTAGGCGCGGCCGCAGTCCCGGCACTGCGCGAAGACGTCGTAGGAACGGTGTGTCCCGCCGTGCAGCTGGTCCGCCACCTCCTCCTTGGTGGCGGACCTGAGCAGGCCGTTGCAGGCGGTGCACCGGGTCCAGGGCCGCAGCTCGGGCCGGAAGCGGTCGAGGATGTCGCGGAGCTGGTCCTCGGGCCGGGTGCTGTAGACGTACGCGCCGGACCACAGTTCGCGGCGGTGCAGCAGGCCCCGGTCGCGGCTGAGCATGACGCGCCGCTCGGCGGCCGAGAGGGCGGCGAGGGCCGGGTCGCCGATGTCCGTCGACTCGTACGCCGTGTCCACGCCGAGCAGGCGCAGCCGGCGGGCGAGCGTGCCGAGATGCACGTCGAGGAGGAAGCGGAGGGGGGCGCCCGGGACCCGCTGGGGACGCTCGACGGGCCGGACCTCGACGACGTCGCCGGCCCGGGGGACGTACGACGTGGGCACCTCGCCGCCGTTCACCCGCAGCGTGCCGACCTCGGTCAGCGGGACGCCGGTCGACTCGACCACGTGGCCGAGGCTCGAGACGCCGTCGGTGACGACGGGACGGGCGCCGCCGCGGCGCCCGCTCGCGACGAACAGGGCCAGGCCGGGGGCGAACTCGACGCTGATCTCGGGACCGTTCACCCGGTCAGGATGTCACGGGTGGGGGCGGCGGGCTCAGCGGTTTTCGGTGGGCAGGCCGCGCTCCAGGACGTCCAGGCCGCGATCCACGAGCTCGCTCAGGTCGCCCTCGAAGTCGTTCTCCGCCCAGTACATGGAGACCTCCATGAGGCCGCCGATGAAGGACATCGCGTAGACGCGGACCTCGAGGCTGTCGGGGTCCAGGCCGTGGCGCTCGGCGATGGCGTCGCGCAGCAGGCGTCCGGTCGCCGACATGCTCTCGACCATCCGGGAGCGGACGGCGGGCACCTGCACCGCGAGGTGGGCCCGCATCCGGGCCACCTCGGGCTCCTCGCGGTTGTTCGCCTCGATGGCCAGGCGCATCACGTGCCGCACCGAGTCCATCCACGACTCGCCGGCCGGCCGGGAGCGCAACTCCTCGGCCATCAGCTGGTCGTACTCGTCCGTGAGGACGATGTCCTCCTTGGCCGGGAAGTACCGGAAGACGGTCGACGGCGACACCTCCGCCCGCTCGGCGATCTGCTCGATCGTCGTGGCGTCGTACCCCTGCTCCTTGATCAGCGCGTACGTCGCCGCACGGATCGCCTCGCGCGTCTTGATCTTCTTTCGCTCGCGCAGGCCCAGTTGGGGGCGGTCGGCGGGGGAGAGGGGGGAACGTGCGGCCGTCATGGGGTTCATTGTCGGGCATCCGCCGCCGGCGCCACCATCTCGGGTCCGGCGTCCTGCGCGGTCCGCGCGGGCGCCGTCCTCGGCAGGAAGGCCGCCGCCAGCAGCGCGGCGACCAGGGCGGCGACGCCGCACACCAGCAGGACGACGCTCATGCCGTGGACGTACGCGCCGTTCGCGGAGGCGGCGAGGTGGGACGAGTGCACCCGGTCGGCGATCAGGTGCGCGGCGACCACGGAGTCCCCGGCGGTGTCGGCGGCCCGCGCGGGCAGTCCCGTGACATCGAGCCGGTCGCGGAAGATCCCGGCGAGCAGGCTGCCGAGCAGGGCGATGCCGATCGCGGCGCCGACCTGGCGCAGCGTCATGAGCAGGCCGGAGCCGCTGCCGGCCCGGTCGCGGGGGAGGGTGCCGAGGGCGCCGTCCATCGCGGGCACGACGGAGAAGCCGAAGCCGATGCCGGTGATGGACAGCCACAGCGCGACGAAGCCGTACCCGGAGCCGGCCGTCGTACGGCTGCCGAGCAGGGCGGCGAAGGCCAGCACCACCAGGCCGGCGCTCACCACGGCCCGCGCGCCGAACCGGGCGACGACCGGCTGGGCGCCGCGTGCGGCGATCATGAGGCCGCCCATCATCGGCAGCAGGCGCACACCGGTGCCGAGGGCGTCGTGGCCGAGGACGGCCTGGAGGTACGGGGGCAGCACGAACATCAGACCCGACAGCACGAACATCACCAGGGTCGCGGCGAGCGTGTTGAACAGGAAGCCGCGGTGGCCCAGCAGCGTCATGTCGAGCATGGGGCGCGCCACCCCCCGCTCGCGCACCACCAGCGCGGTGAGCAGCAGCACGGCCGCGGCGAACATCGCCGGCACCAGGGCGTCGCCCCAGCCGCGGTCGGGCGCCTCGATGATCGCGTAGACGAGGGCGCCGAGGCCGGTCGTGGTGAGCGCGGTGGACAGGGCGTCGACCTTCGGGGAGGCGGGATCGCGGGTCTCGGGGAGCAGGAAGACGCAGGCGGCGATACCGATCGCGGCCATCGGGACATTGACCAGGAAGACCGAGCCCCACCAGAAGTGGTTGAGCAGCCAGCCGCCGATGATCGGGCCGAGCGGCAGGCCGAGCGCGGAGGCGGCGGAGATGACGCCGACGGCCTTGGTGCGCTCGTCGGCGCCGAACAGCGAGGGCAGCACGGACAGGGCGAGCGGGGTGACCAGCGCGCCGCCGATGCCCATGACCGCCCGGGCCGCGACGACCCAGCTCACGTCCCCGGCCAGCGCGCCGACGAGCGAGCCGGCCAGGAAGACGCCGAGCCCGGCGATCAGCATCCGCCGGCGCCCGAACCGGTCGCCGAGCAGGCCCGCCGGGAGCATCAGGGCGGCGAAGACGACGACGTAGGCGTCCGCCATCCACTGCTGCTGGCCGGTGGTGGCGCCGAGCTCGGCGGCCATGGTCGGCAGCGCCACGTTCAGGATCGTCATGTCGAAGCCGAGCGTGAGCATGCTCGCGACCAGGGCGCCGAGGGCCCACCAGCGGCGGGGGTCCCGCCGCGTCTCGTCCGGGTGAGTGACAGTAGCCATGAAATGAGAGTAGCTCTCAAAATGTAGTGACTGTCAATCGGTTTCGGCATGCAAAAAGGGCCACGGCCGGTCGGCCGTGGCCCTGAGGGTGCAGCGCGGTGCTATCCGTGCTGGTAAGCGACCAGTGAGATCCCCACGTAGTGGACGACGAACGCGGCGAGCGTGAACGAGTGGAAGACCTCGTGGAAGCCGAACCAGCGCGGGGAGGGGTTCGGCCGCTTGATGCCGTAGATCACGCCGCCCGCGCTGTAGAGGAGGCCGCCGACGATCACCAGGACCAGCACCGCGATGCCACCCGTGCGCATGAAGTCGGGCAGGAAGAAGACGGCCGCCCAGCCCATCGCGATGTAGCAGGGGGTGTAGAGCCAGCGCGGGGCGCCGACCCAGAAGACCCGGAAGACGATCCCCGCCAGCGCCGCGCCCCAGATGCCCCACAGCAGCCACTGCCCCTTCGCGCCGGGCAGGAGCAGCATCGTCAGGGGGGTGTAGGTGCCCGCGATGATCAGGAAGATGTTGGCGTGGTCGAGACGGCGCAGGATGCCGTCCATACGCGGGCTCCAGTTGCCCCGGTGGTACAGGGCGCTCACGCCGAACAGCAGGCAGGCCGTCAGGACGTAGATCCCGCAGGCGATGCGTCCCCGGGGGGAGTCCGCGAGCGCGGTGAGCACCAGGCCCGAGACGAGGACGGCCGGAAACATGCCGAGGTGCAGCCAGCCGCGCAGTTTGGGTTTGATCGGCTCGGCGAGCTGCTGGGCGTGCTGCTTGATCTGGTGCGGCAGTGAGGGTCCGTCGGAACCGTGGCCGGCGGCCGGCGAGTCCGAGGGCGCGTCGGGGACGGGCGCTGTCATGCCCGGCATCGTACCTACGGAACCGTAAGTTGCAGATGAGTGCGGTCTGAGAACCGGCCAAGAGTGGCCATCGTCTCACGGGAGTTGGCCGTCCCGGTAACGCGCAAAGAAACAGTCACTTGAACGCCAGGTGCACGCAAATAAACGCGTCGTACGCGAATGGCACGTGACGATCCCCACTCCGCTCACCTGTGAGGCCCTCTGGACATATGGGCACTCGCGTCGGATGATCAAATGAGTGCGGTCGGCACCGGATGAGCGCTGAAGATCCAGCCACGAAGCATCCGGGCCGCAGCCCCCACGGGGCCTCCAAATCAACAAATCCCTCATTTAGGAGCAATCGTGGCGCGCGACAACGCGGCTCCCACCGTCGTTCCCACCAACCACAAGGAACTGATCTCGTGGGTCAACGAGATCGCCGAACTGACCCAACCGGACAACGTGGTCTGGTGTGACGGATCCGAGGCCGAGTACGAGCGGCTGTGCGAAGAGCTCGTCGCGAAGGGCACCTTCAAGAAGCTCGACCCGATCAAGCGCCCCAACTCCTACTACGCGGCCTCCGACCCGACCGACGTCGCGCGCGTCGAGGACCGGACGTTCATCTGCTCCGAGAAGGAGGAGGACGCGGGCCCGACCAACCACTGGAAGGCCCCCGCCGAGATGCGGGAGATCTTCCAGGGCGAGCAGGGCGTCTTCCGCGGCTCGATGAAGGGCCGGACGATGTACGTCGTCCCGTTCTGCATGGGTCCGCTGGGCTCCGACCTCTCCGCGATCGGCGTCGAGATCACCGACTCCGCGTACGTCGCGGTGTCGATGCGCACGATGACGCGCATGGGCCGGCCGGTCCTCGACGAGCTCGGTTCCGACGGCTTCTTCGTCAAGGCCGTCCACACCCTCGGCGCCCCGCTCGCCGAGGGCGAGCAGGACGTCCCGTGGCCGTGCAACTCCACCAAGTACATCTCGCACTTCCCCGAGGACCGCGAGATCTGGTCCTACGGCTCCGGCTACGGCGGCAACGCCCTGCTCGGCAAGAAGTGCTACGCCCTGCGCATCGCCTCGGTGATGGCCCGTGACGAGGGCTGGCTGGCCGAGCACATGCTGATCCTCAAACTCACCCCGCCGCAGGGGGCGTCGAAGTACGTGGCCGCGGCCTTCCCGTCCGCGTGCGGCAAGACCAACCTCGCCATGCTGGAGCCCACGATCTCCGGCTGGACGGTCGAGACGATCGGCGACGACATCGCCTGGATGCGCTTCGGCGAGGACGGCCGCCTCTACGCCATCAACCCCGAGGCCGGCTTCTTCGGCGTCGCGCCCGGCACCGGTGAGCACACCAACGCCAACGCGATGAAGACGCTGTGGGGCAACTCCGTCTTCACCAACGTCGCGCTCACCGACGACAACGACGTGTGGTGGGAGGGCATGACGGAGGAGACTCCGGCCCACCTGACGGACTGGAAGGGCAACGACTGGACGCCGGCCTCCGAGACCCCGGCCGCGCACCCCAACGCCCGCTTCACCACGCCCGCCGCGCAGTGCCCGATCATCGCGCCCGAGTGGGAGGACCCGAAGGGCGTGCCGATCTCGGCGATCCTCTTCGGCGGCCGCCGCGCCACCGCGGTCCCGCTGGTGACGGAGTCCTTCGACTGGAACCACGGCGTCTTCCTCGGTGCGAACGTCGCCTCCGAGAAGACCGCCGCCGCCGAGGGCAAGGTCGGCGAGCTGCGCCGCGACCCCTTCGCCATGCTGCCGTTCTGCGGTTACAACATGGGCGACTACATGGGCCACTGGGTCGACGTCGCCAAGGGCAGGGACCAGGCGAAGCTGCCGAAGATCTACTACGTCAACTGGTTCCGCAAGAACGACGAGGGCAAGTTCGTCTGGCCCGGCTTCGGCGAGAACAGCCGTGTCCTGAAGTGGATCGTCGACCGCCTCGACGGCAAGGCCGAGGGCGTCGAGAGCCCGATCGGCATCCTGCCGACGCGGGACGCCCTCGACACGAACGGCCTCGAACTGTCCGACTCCGACCTGGACTTCCTGCTCACGGTCGACAAGGAGGTCTGGCGCGAGGAGGCCGCCCTGGTCCCCGAGCACCTCAACACCTTCGGCGACCACACCCCGAAGGAGCTGTGGGACCAGTACCGCGCGCTCGTGCAGCGCCTGGGCTGAGCCCGCTCCCCGAGGAAAGCTCCGCGGCCGGCACGGATGTGCCCTGACCAGTGATCGTCACGGCCGGCCGCGGTGACAGCCGGTGAGGCTCCGCACAACGGCGTGCGAAGCCGGGTCCTGGCGCCGGGGGGCCCGCTTTCCACACCGCGGGGGGGAGGAAGGAGGCAAGCGGGAGGAAACAAGGGACGGTGTCCCCCTCTCCCCCCCCCCCCCCGGAGGGGGGGGAAACGGACCTCCCAC
>NZ_JBHVGU010000003.1:130762-316095 GCF_042800575.1 Streptomyces sp. NPDC057616 | reverse complement strand
TGTCGAGGGGGGGAGGGTGTGGGGGTGATGGGGGGGGGCTACGGGAGAGGGGTGGGAGGTGCGGCTTCGTTTCCACCGTTTCCCCCCACCGAACGAAAGGAAAAAAAAGGACCCCCCCAGCGAAACCCCCCGGGGCCCGTTGCCTCCTTCTCATCCGCCCCGATGGGAAGGTGGGCAGCGGGCCTTCGCCTGTTTCGTCTGCGGGCCCTAGCGGCCGACCAGGGCGGTGAGCGTCTCGGTGAAGGACGTCGCCGAGTGGTCGGCGTGGGTGCGCAGCCGGTCGGCGACGGCCTCGGCGCCGCCGCCCTCCACGAGCCGGACGATCCGGTCGGCGCGGCGCTCGTGGGCCTGCGGGGTGTCGGGCAGCGTGGAGAGGTAGAAGTCCTCCGCGTCGTAGGCGAGATGGAAGACGTGCTTCTTCACGTCGCTCAGCGTCCAGTAGTCGTCGTGGGTGCGCGGCAGGGGCTCGGGACCGCCCACGCAGACCACCGGGGTGCGGGCGCCCCACGCGTTGACGCACAGGTGGTAGGTGTCGGTGATGACCAGCCGGTAGCGGGGCAGGACCCGCAGCAGGTCGCCGACGGTGTGGTCACCGGGGCGGGGCGCGAGGTGCGCGACCTGGGACGGGATGTCCCGCTCGAACCACGGCAGCCATTCGAGCGGGGCGCCGAAGCGCTCGGCGAGGCTCTCGCAGAACGCGGGCAGCCAGTCGGGGATCTTCGTACGGGCGCCGAGGAACACGCCGATGGCGCCGCCGTCCGGGACCTGCGCGGACCACGGCGTCGCCGGCAGGTGGTCCAGGTCGCCCGGCCGGGAGAGCAGAGCCGCGTCCGAGGCGAAGTACTCGTTCGTACGGTCCCCGCGCAGCAGCGCGACCTTGGCCGCCGACACCGGATCGCGCATCCAGACCCGGTGGCTGCGGGTCATCAGCCGGGAGAAGAGCGGGCCGAACTCCTTGTCCTCGTAGTCGGACTGGGAGTTGTGCAGGATCGTGCCCCCGTAGCTGAGGGTCCGGGCGAGCACCTCGTCCGGCTGGTCCGACAGCAGCAGGGTCCGCTGCAGCAGGGCGCGCGCGGCCTCGCGGTCCCCGGCGATGCCGAAGTCGGTCAGGCGGTTCGTGGCATCCTGCGCCATGTAGTGCCGGGTGTGCAGGAAGTCGCCCCAGAAGACGACCGCGTCGTGGTCGCGCAGTTCGCCCAGGTGCTCGGGCAGGGAATGGAAGCGGAACGGGAGGACGGTCCCCTCGGCGGCCGCGCGCAGCGGCACCGTCTCCGGCACGTGCAGGGTGTACCAGGTGGGGTCGATCCCGGGGCCCATGCGCCGCAGCAGGGACTCCAGGGCCAGGTCGACGGTCAGCATTCCGGTGTTGCGGTACCCGATGTTGGGCGCGGTGATGACGGCGACGCGTGCCATGTGTGTCCCTCAGCCGTGGCCGGCGCCACGGGGCGTGACGCGGATCTTCGGCCAACGTACACAGCGCCGCCGGCCCGGGGCGGCCCCGCCCCCGTACGGGCGGGCGGAACGAGCCAGGTACATGGCGCCCGGTCCGCGCGTCTCTGCGGGTGCACGCGGACCGGGGCCGATTCGGGGAGCCCGGTGGGGCTCAGTGCGACGCGAGTTCGCGGGGCTCCAGGGCCGCCGCGTGCACGTCCATCTGCTCGGCGGCGAGGATCGCCGCCGCGGTGTCGGCGCGGGACGCCGCGACGACCAGGGCCCGCCCGGCGAGCGCGTGCGCCCGGCGGTGCAGGGAGGCGAGCTCGGCCTCGGGGACCGGGCCGGAGACCGCCCGGACCGGCGGGTGGCCTCCCCGCAGCCGGGCCACCTGCGCGGTGAGCCGGTCGGCCGCGCCGTCCAGCTCCGCGGAGGGGGCGGCGCCGCGCAGCTCGTCCGTGACGGCGAGCAGCGCCGCGAGATGGCCCGCGAGCTGGATGTCCAGCTCCTCCTCGCGGGTGCGGTGGGGGAAGTCGGAGGTGGTGCCGGCCATCGTGCTGTGGACCGACTTGGTGCGGATCGGCTCGTACATGGATGGCCTCCCGTGCTGTCAGGAAATCATCCTAGCTTAGATTCCGTCTAAAGTTGAGTCGTTCACAAAGGAGGCCGCTCTGTACACGCGGCGCCCGCGTCAGGGCTGGCCGTAGCCGTCCAGGAAGGTCCCGATCCGGGTGATCGCGTCGCGCAGATCCCCCACCGTCGGCAGGGTCACGACCCGGAAGTGGTCGGGCTCGGTCCAGTTGAACCCGGTGCCCTGCACGACCATGATCTTCTCGCGCCGCAGCAGGTCCAGCACCATCTGCCGGTCGTCCCTGATCTTGAAGACCTTGGGGTCCAGGCGCGGGAACAGATACAGCGCGCCCTTCGGCTTCACACAGCTCACGCCCGGGATCTGGGTGAGCAGCTCGTAGGCGACGTCCCGCTGCTCCTTCAGCCGCCCGCCCGGCAGCACCAGGTCGTTGATCGTCTGGCGGCCGCTGAGAGCGGCGACCACGCCGTGCTGGCCGGGCATGTTGGCGCACAGGCGCATGTTGGCGAGGATCGTCAGGCCCTCGATGTAGGAGTCCGCGTGCGCGCGCGGTCCGGAGATCGACATCCAGCCGACGCGGTAGCCCGCCACCCGGTACGCCTTCGACATGCCGTTGAAGGTGAGGGTCAGCAGGTCCGGGGCCACCTTCGCGGTCGGCGTGTGGGTGGCGCCGTCGTAGAGGATCTTGTCGTAGATCTCGTCCGAGCAGACCAGCAGGTTGTGGCGGCGGGCGATGTCGGTGAGGCCCTTGATCATCGCCTCGTCGTAGACGGCCCCCGTCGGATTGTTGGGGTTGATGATGACGATGGCCTTGGTGCGGTCGGTGACCTTGCGCTCGACGTCCGCGAGGTCGGGCATCCAGTCGGACTGCTCGTCGCAGCGGTAGTGCACGGCCGTGCCGCCGGAGAGCGAGACGGCGGCGGTCCACAGCGGGTAGTCGGGCGACGGTACGAGGACCTCGTCGCCGTCGTCGAGCAGGCCCTGCATGGCCATCACGATCAGCTCGGAGACGCCGTTGCCGACGAAGACGTGCTCGACGTCGGTCTCGATGCCGAGGGTCTGGTTGTGCATGACGACCGCGCGCCGCGCCGCCAGCAGGCCCTTCGCGTCGCCGTATCCGTGCGCCGTCGACACGTTCCGGAGGATGTCCTCCAGGATCTCCGGCGGGCACTCGAAGCCGAACGCCGCCGGGTTGCCGGTGTTGAGCTTGAGGATGCGGTGACCGGCCGCCTCCAGCCGCATCGCCTCCTCGAGCACCGGGCCCCGGATCTCGTAACAGACGTTGGCGAGCTTGGTCGACTGGATCACCTGCATGTCTGGGAGCTTACGGTCCGGTTACGCATCCCGGGCCGTGTTATCCGCCACTTGAGACGTGCTGTTCGGGCTGTTATCGCCGGTAGCTGTCACAGGAAACCCATGCGTCTCTACAATCCCCTCCCATGTCAGGACCGCACGAGCGCGAGAAGGGGAGGTTCGGCGCACAGGCCGCGTACCTCCCGGAGGGTGACCCGCAGGGTCCGCCGAACGTGTTCCATCCGCGGCCCGAACCCTCTCCCGGGTACGACGGCTACGCGGACCCGGCGGAGGCGCACGGCTGGGAGGGCAACGCGTACGACGAGACGGCTCAGCTGCCGCTGGTGCCGGATGAGGCGGAGCCCGACGAGGCGCCACCCGGCGAACGGCGCCGGCACTCCCGGCACGGACGCGACGCCCGGCGCCCGCCGAGGGCGGCGGTCCTCGCCGCGGCGGTGGGGGCGGTGGCCCTGGTGGCCGTCATCGCCGGATTCGCCTTCTCGGGGTCGTCGTCCGGCGAGTCCGACGGCAAGCACGCGGGGCCGACGGCTCCGGACTCCGCGGCGACGGACGCGAAGTCGTCCCACGGGGCGTCCGCGGGCGCCGGTGCGTCGGTGGGTGCCGGTGCACCGTCCCGGTCGACGGCATCGAGCGCGTCGCCATCCGGTTCGGCCGCCGCGGCGGACGCGACCCGCACCCCGTCGTCCCGCCCCACGTCCTCCGCGAGCACGGCGCCCACGCCGAGCCCCAGTGCGACGAGCACCGCCCCGGGGCGGGGCAACTCCGGCAGCGGCCCGGGCCGCGGCCACGGCGGCGGCAAGAAACCCTGACCTCCGGCCAACCGGCCCGGAACGCCGTCTCAATGTCTTTCCCGAGCATGGTGCCGGGCCGGCCGGGCCATGGGCGGGGCGGTGGCGAAGTGCGCTGACGCCCGCTCAACTGCCGCCCGGTCCCGCCCCGTTCCTCCGGGGCGGCATCCGGTTCGGCGGCGGAGAGCGCATCGCCGTCCGGATCGGCGATGACGGGTGCATCGGCGGCTAGTTCCGCGGCGCCGGACGTGACCCGCATCCCGTCGTCCCCCCCACGTCCTCCGCGAGCACGGCGCCGACGCCGGGGCCCAGGGCGCGAACCGTACGCCGTCGTCCGGCCCACCCCCGCGTACTCCGTCGGCGAGAAGCCCGGCGCCCGCGCAACCCGCCCCGTCCCCAACCCGTCCTCCCGGGTGCACAGTTCGGCCCGGCGGACGCGGCCCCTTGGGGGCGAGGGGCCGAAACGGCTTCTTGCCCCGTCCTGCCCTTCCCCTCACAATGCACATGTCAAATTCAGGGGCGACCGGAAGATCTCCGGTCGCCCACGTCGCAGGAGAGGACCCCCACATGAAGAAGCCTCTCGGCGCCGCGCTCTTCGCCCTGGTGATAGCCGGGGCAGGCGCGGCACCAGCGGTCGCGGCCCCGGTGCCCACCGAAGGCGCCGCCTCGCCCGCCGTCAAGGCCGTCAACTTCGCCGGCACCGTCTCGCTCAGCAACTGCTCCGGCTCCGTCGTCCGCTTCCCCAACTCCGCGGACAGCGACCCGGCGCTCGTCATGACCAACGGCCACTGCCTGGAGACCGGGTTCCCGGAGCCCGGTGAGGTCATCACCGGCCAGTCCTCCAGCCGTTCCTTCGGACTGCTCAACTCCTCCGGCAGCAGGGTCGCCACGCTCCGGGCCAACCAGGTCGTCTACTCGACCATGACCGACACCGACGTCACGATCTACCGCCTGACCACCACCTACGCGGCGATCAAGAGCTCCTACGGCATCAGCCCGCTCACCGTGCAGAACACGCACCCGACCGCCGGCACCGCCATCACGGTCGTCTCCGGCTACTGGAAGCGGACGTACGCCTGCAACATCGACGGTTTCGTCTACCGCCTCAAGGAGGGCGACTGGACCTGGAAGGACTCGGTCCGCTACACCTCCGCCTGCCAGACCATCGGCGGCACCTCGGGCTCGCCCGTCATCGACAACGCCACCGGCAAGGTCGTCGCCGTCAACAACACCGGCAACGAGGACGGCGAGCGCTGCACCGAGAACAACCCCTGCGAGGTCGACGAGAGCGGCAACGTGACGGTCCGCCAGGGCATCAACTACGCCGAGGAGACGTACCAGATCCCCGCCTGCTTCGGCACCGGCAACAAGCTCGACCTGAACGCCTCCGGCTGCGTCCTGCCCAAGCCGTAGGCACGCGGAGCCGAAGGGCGGGCCGTCACACGGGACTGCGACGGACCGCCCGCCCCGCCAGCACGTCCGTACGCCGCCCGTCCTCGATCACGAACCGCCCGTCCACGAGGACATGCGGGATGCCCGTCGGCAGCGCGCGCGGATTCTCGTACGTCGACCCGGCCGCCACCGTCCCCGGGTCGAACAGGACCAGGTCGGCCCGGTACCCCTCGCGGACCAGGCCCCGGTCCGGCAGCCGCAGCCGCGCGGCGGGCCGGGACGTGAGATGGGCGACGCACTCCTCCAGCGACAGCACCCCCAACTCCCGCACGTAGTGCCCGAGATAGTGCGGGAAGGTGCCGTACGCGCGCGGATGCGGCTTCGCGCCCTGGAGGATGCCGTCCGAGCCGCCGGTGTGGACGCGGTGCCGCATGATCGCCCGCACGTTCTCCTCGTGGCCCACGTGCTGCAGGATCGTCGGCCCCAGCCGGTCCTCGACCAGCAGCCGGCGGGCAGTGGTCCAGGGCGACTCGCCGCGCAGGTCCGCCGACTCCTGCACGGTCCGGCCGACGAAGTCGCCGAGCCCCGGGTCGCTCACGCCCGAGATCTCGATGGTGTCCCACTCGATGGGCACGCCGTGGCAGCCGTCCGAGCCGACGACCTCCAGGCCGTGCCGGATGCGTGCGGCCGTCTCCTCGTCCCCGAGCCGCTTCAGGATCGCCTCCGGGCCGCCCTCGCTCGCCCAGCTCGGCAGCATCGCCGCGAGCGTCGTGCAGCCCGGTGTGTAGGGGTAGGTGTCGAGGGTGATGTCGGCCCCGGCCGCCAGCGCCTCGTCCAGCAGGGTCAGCAGCTCCGGCGCCCGGCCCCTGTTCACGCCGAAGTTCATGGTGGCGTGCGCCAGATGGAGCGAGCAGCCCGCCTCCCGGGTCAGCTCGACCATCTCCTCGTACGCCTCCAGGGCCCCGGCGCCGTAGGAGCGGTGGTGCGGGCAGTAGTAGCCGCCGTACGATGCCACCACCCGGCACAGCTCGGTCAGTTCGGCGTCCTTGGCGTACATGCCGGGCGTGTAGGTCAGCCCCGACGACATGCCGACCGCACCCTGCTCCAGGCCCTCGGCGACCAACTGCCGCATACGGTCCAGCTCCTGGGGCGTCGCCTCGCGGTCCTCCCAGCCGACGGCGAGCATGCGGACCGTGCCCTGGGGGATCAGGTAGGCCGCGTTGACCGCGATCCCGCGGTCCAGCCGGTCCAGGTACTCGCCCACCGAGCGCCAGTCGAAGTCGATGTCGTCGCCGTAGCCGTTCCAGCCGGTGATCGCACGGCGCACCTCGGCGAGCGTACGGTCGTCGACGGGGGCGTACGACAGCCCGTCCTGGCCCAGCACCTCCAGGGTGACGCCCTGCGCCGCCTTCGCGCTGTGGTCGGGGTCGCGCAGCACGGCGAGGTCGCTGTGCGCGTGCATGTCGATGAAGCCGGGGGACAGGACCAGGCCCTCCGCGTCCAGCTCCCGCACGGCCTTCGGGCGCTGGCAGCCCGCCGCCGCGGCCTCCTTGACGACGGACACGATCCGGCCGCGGTCGACGACCACGTCCGCGCGGTAGGACGGCGCGCCGCTGCCGTCCACCACGTCCGCGTCCCGGATGACCAGTTCCTCCATCGCAGGCTCCCTCTGCAAGCTCTCAAGGTCCGAACGCTGTCGAAGTCCGAACGCTCTAGAAGAACGTGCGGATGTAGTCGACGACCGTGCCGTCCGCCTCGACCAGCGGGATCAGCTGCCACTTGTCGAACGACGTGCACGGATGCGACAGACCCAGTCCCACCCAGTCTCCGACCTCCAGGGCCGCCCCGTCACCGGTCCGCAGCCAGGCGTGCTGGTCGGACAGGCCGGTCACCGTGATGCCGGCGGCCGGGCGCTCGACGCCGCCCGAGCGGACCACCTGGGCGAAGGGGAGGTCCAGGTCGTAGGCCGCGTCCCGCTTGCCCGCGTTGGCGAAGGCCTGCTCGGGCGAGGGCCGGGAGACCACCTGCGCCCACAGGCGGAACGCCGGCTCCAGGGCACCCTCCTCGGGGACCCGGTTGAAGGGTGTCACCTGGCGGTAGTGGCCGTCGTCGTGCGAGACGTAGGCGCCCGAGCGCAGCAACTTCAGCACGGGGGCCGAGAGTCCGGGGATCTCGGTGAACACGTCGGCCACCGCGTCGAACCAGGCGCTGCCGCCCGCGCTGACGACGATCTCGTCGAGCCCGGCGAACCGTCCCGCCTTGTCGAAGTCGGCGGCGAGCGCGGTCAGCCGTCGCAGCCACGCGTGCACCCGCTCGGGGTCGGCCCGCGGGACCTCGCCCTCGTAGCCCGCGACGCCCACCAGCCGCAGCGTCCTTGTGCCGGCCACCGCGTCCGCGACGGCAGCGCACTCCGCCTCCGTCCGGACGCCGGTGCGGGCGCCCTCGCCGGCGCCCAGCTCCACGACGACGTCCAGCGGGCGCGCGGCGCCCCGCAGCGCCGCGTCCATCAGCTCCACGCCGCGCACGGAGTCGACGTAGCAGACGAAGCGGAAACCGGGGTCGGCGTCGAGCTCGGCGGAGATCCACTTCAGGGCCGCGGCGTCGACGAGCTCGTTGGCGAGGAAGACCCGCTCGACGCCGAACCGCCGCGCCACGCGCACCTGGTGGGGGACGGCGAGGGTGATGCCCCAGGCGCCGCGCTCGATCTGCTGCCGGAACAGCTGCGGCGCCATGGAGGTCTTGCCGTGCGGGGCGAAGGCGAGGCCGTGCCGGGCGGCGTACGTCTCCATGAGCGCGAGGTTGTGCTCCAGGCGCTCCGCCGACAGGGCGAGGACCGGGGTCGCGAAACCGCCGGTGAAGAGGTTGCGGCGCTGGGCGGCCAGCTCGCCCACGGTCAGCCCGTCGGCGTCCGGCGGGAGGCCCTTGAAGCGGTGGTCGACGCGTTCCTCGGCGAGGCGGGCGAGGGCTTCGGTGCCCATGGGACCTCCCTGATCAGGTGTATTGCATTGCTTGCAACAGTCATTGCATATATCGCTCACCGCTGTCTAACATCTCGGCCAGCGCGGGGTCAACGGAGCCGCCCGCCACCCGCCGCCACACCGAGGAGCTACGACGATCGTGACCACGACCGGACCTGGCAATGCCCTCGACGTCGCCGTCGCCGACGTCGTCACGCTCGGCGAGTCCATGGTCACGTTCCTGCCCACCACGGCCGCCCGCCTCGCCGACGTTCCCTCCTTCGACCGCGGGATCGGCGGCGCCGAGTCCAACGTCGCCTGCACGCTCGCCGCCGCCGGACACACCGCGCGCTGGGTGAGCAGGGTCGGCGCCGACGGGTTCGGCGACCACCTGGTCGAGGCGATCGGGGCCTACGGCGTCGACGTCGGCGCGGTGCACCGCGATCCGGACCGCCCCACCGGCATCTACTTCCGCACGGCCGGTGACCGCGCGAGCGACGCCCACGAGGTGGCGTACTACCGCGCCGGCTCCGCCGCGTCGGCCATGTCCGTCGACAACACGGACCTGCGGGCGGTACGGGCGGGCAGGGTGCTGCACCTGTCCGGCATCACGGCGGCGCTGTCCGCCGACTGCCTGGAGCTGATGCGCGAGCTGACCGCACCACGGCCCGGCCGGCCGCCGGTGTCCTTCGACGTGAACCACCGGCCGGGGCTGTGGCCCGAGGCCGGCGGGCCGGACGTGCTGCTGGACCTGGCCCGCGGCAGCGACGTCGTCTTCGTGGGGGAGGACGAGGCGGAGGATGCCTGGGGCATCACCGGTGGGCCGCAGGCGATCCGCGACGCCCTGCCGGAACCGGCGGTGCTCGTGGTCAAGCAGGGCGCGCACGGCGCGACGGTGTTCGAGAAGGAGAACGCCACCTTCGTGCCCGCGCCGAAGGTGGACGTGGTGGCCGCGGTCGGTGCCGGCGACGCCTTCGCCGCCGGGTTCCTCTCCGCCACCCTGCGCGGGCTGCCCGTCCGCGACCGGCTGCGGCACGGGCATCTGATGGCCGCCGCCGCCCTCACCGTCCCCGGGGATCTGGCCCAGCCACCCGCCCGCGATCACGCCGACCGGCTCGCCGCCCTCGACGACCAGGCGTGGGGGACACTTCGACTCGGCCCCGGCTGGACACAGACCGCCGACCGGGGCGACGAGGAGGTACGTACGTCATGAGCCAGACCGTCGACCGGGCGCTCAGCATCCTGCCGCTGCTCGCCGAGGGACCCGCCGACCTCGGCCAGGTCGCCGACCGGCTGGGCGTGCACAAGTCCACGGCCCTGCGCCTGCTGCGCACGCTGCACGAGCACGGTCTCGTCTACCGCCAGTCCGACCAGCGCTACCGCCTCGGCGCGCGTCTCATCGCGCTCGCCCAGGAGGCCATGGAGAACCTCGACATCCGCGAGATCGCCCACCCCCACCTCGTCCGCCTCAACGAGCAGTGCGGGCACACCGTGCATCTCGCGGTGTACGAGGAGTCCGAGGTCCTCTACATCGACAAGGTGGAGAGCCGCTACCCGGTCCGGATGTACTCCCGGATCGGCAAACCGGTGGCGATCACCGTCGCGGCGGTGGCGAAGCTGCTGCTGGCCGACCTCCCCGAGAGCGAGCGCCGGATACTCGCCGACAAACTCGAGTACCCCATGTACACGGCCCGGTCCACCCCCAACGCCCCCGCCTTCCTGCGGGAGTTGGAGAAGGTGCGCGACCAGGGCTGGGCCACCGACCTCGGCGGCCACGAGGAGTCCATCAACTGCGTCGGCGCGCCCATCCGCGGCGCCGACGGCCGGGTCGTCGCCGCGATGTCGGTCTCCGCGCCGAACGTCGTCGTCACCGCCGACGAACTCCTCACCCTGCTCCCCCTGGTGCGCCGCACGGCGGACGCGATCAGCGGGGAGTACTCCGGAAGAACTCCCGTGCAGGACACGGGAGGAACGACATGACGTACATGAAGTACACGAAGGGCACAGCATGACCGACAAGATCGCGCTCACCCCCAAGACCCACACCACCCCGCCCGCGAAGTTCTCCCACGGAGTCCGCAAGGGCAACATCCTCCAGGTCGCGGGCCAGGTCGGCTTCCTGCCCGCCGAGGAGGGCAAGGCCCCCACGCCCGCCGGCCCCGGTCTGCGCGAGCAGACCCTCCAGACCCTCGCCAACGTCAAGGCGATCCTGGAGGAGGGCGGCGCGAGCTGGGACGACGTGATGATGATCCGCGTCTACCTCACGGACGTGGACCACTTCGCCGAGATGAACGCGCTCTACAACGCCTACTTCGAGGAGCAGGGCCTCACCCAGCCGCCCGCCGCGCGCACGACGGTCTACGTCGGTCTGCCCGCGGGGCTCCTCATCGAGATCGACGCCCTGGCCGTACTGGGCTGACGCCGCCTCGAACCCCGCACCTCGTACGTCCTCACGGTGCGGCGCCCCTCACCCCCGGGGCGCCGTGCCGCGATCCCCCCTGCCCGAAAGCACCATGCCCTTAACCAGAGGACCCCCGAATGTCCCTCCCGCTCGCCGCGGACGCACCCGCCGCCCCACCCCACACCGGCGGCCTGCTCCTGCTGATCGACGGCACCGCCGGCCTGCTCACGGTCGCCGCCATCGGCATCGCGCTCCTCCTCTTCCTGATCATCAAGGTCAGACTCCAGCCGTTCGTCGCCCTGCTCGGCGTCTCCATAGCCGTCGGCCTGATGGCCGGACTGTCGGTCACCGAACTCTTCGGCACCGTCCAGCGGTCGGACGCCGTCTCCACCATCGAGACCGGCATGGGCGGCATCCTCGGCCATGTCGCGATCATCATCGGCCTGGGCACGATGCTCGGCGCGATCCTCGAAGTCAGCGGCGGCGCCGAGGTCCTGGCCTCCCGGCTGCTGAACCTCTTCGGCGAACGGCGGGCCCCGCTCGCCATGGGCCTCACCGGCCTCATCTTCGGCATCCCGGTCTTCTTCGACGTCGGCATCTTCGTCCTCGCGCCGATCGTCTACGCCGCCGCCAAGCGCTCCGGCAAGTCGATCCTGCTGTACTGCCTGCCGCTGCTCGCGGGCCTGTCGATGACCCACGCCTTCCTGCCCCCGCACCCGGGCCCGGTGGCCGCCGCGGGACTGCTCCACGTGCAGCTCGGCTGGATCATCCTGATGGGCGTCGTCTGCGGCATCCCCGCGGTGCTGGCCGCCTGGGTGTTCTCCGCGTGGATCGGCCGCCGCATCTTCGTGCCCGTGCCGCAGGACATGGTGGAGGCCGCCGCCGAGGCCAAGGAGGCCGTCGTCGCCGAGCAGCGCGAGCAGGGCGTCGAGCCGCGCGAGGCGCCCGTGTCGCTGGGCGTCGTCCTCGGCATCATCGGCACGCCGCTCATCCTGATCCTCGCGGCCACCTTCTCCTCCATCGCCCTCGACCCCTCCACGGGCCGCTCGGTGATCGAGTTCTTCGGCCACCCCTTCGTCGCCCTGACGATCGCCCTGTTCCTCGCGTACTACCTGCTCGGCATCCGCCGCGGCTGGTCCCGCAAGTCCCTGGAGACCGTCTCCACCGCCTCGCTCAAGCCGGTCGGCAACATCCTGCTCGTGGTCGGCGCGGGCGGGGTCTTCGGCGCGATCCTCAAGGCGAGCGGCGTCGCCCAGGCGCTCTCGGACACCTTCCACGACGTGGGCCTGCCGGTGCTCGTGCTCGCCTACCTGATCTCGCTCGTCCTGCGGGTCGCCCAGGGCTCGGCCACGGTCGCCATCGTCACCACGGCCGGCATCGTCGCGCCGCTGCTCGCCGAGGGCGACCACTCCCAGGCGTTCGTCGCCCTGGTCATCATGGCCATCTCGGCGGGCTCGATCTTCGCCTCGCACGTCAACGACGGCGGCTTCTGGATGGTGGCGAAGTACTTCGGCATCACCGAACGGGACACGCTGAAGACGTGGACGGTGCTGGAGTCGGTGCTGTCGGTGGCCGGCTTCGCGGTGGCCGCGGTGGTCAGCCTGTTCGTCTAGCCGCCTTCGTCCGGGCGCGCGTGTAGGCGTCTGATAACGAAGTTGGGGCCGACTGTGTCCGGCACAGGATCTTCGACCATACTGCCCGCTGTGGAGCAGCGCATAGGATCGAGCAGCCAGCCCCTGAAGGGGGAGCCCGTGACGGGTGCCGGGTTCGACCCGGCCTTCATTCCCGGGCTCACCCCACCCGTGTCCGCGGAGCCGGAGGAGGCCGGCGCGGAACGCGCCGCGGCCGGGACCGCCGCCGAGGACGCGGACACCGGCGTCGCGACCGGGGATACCGAGGTCGAGTCGGGGGCGCAGGAGCCGGCCGAGGGCGAGGACGGCCAGGAGACCCCCGAGGGCCCCGTCTTCGAGGCCTCCGACCGCCGCGCGAAGATCGTCGCCGACCACCAGGGCGTGCGGCTCTCCCTGGACGACCAGGCGTGCGAGTTCCGCTGGGACGAGATCGGCGCCGTGGAGACCGAGTCCCCGCGCTTCGGCAAGCGGTTCACGATCACGGTGCACACCCCCGACAGCCGCTGGTACCCGATCGAGATCGAGGCGGCCGCCCGGTCCCGCTTCGAGGAGTGGGAGTCCCAGCTGGACGCGGTCCTCGACGCGTACTTCGAGGACGGCGCCGAGGAAGTCGCGTCCGAGGTCGAGGCGGAGTCCGAGGAGGAGTCCGAGGACGAGGGTCCGCACGACGCGGATGCCACGGCCGAGGACGCGAGGGACGCCGACGCCGACGCCGAGGCGAAGGCTTCCGGCGCCAAGAACGCCGACTGACCCTCCGTCTGCTCGCACCGCCCCTCACGCCAGGGCGCGGAACCTTCACTCGACATTCGGCCGCGCAGTGTACGCGCGCCCGTAACCCCCGCAAGGGCCTCCGGCATATATGCACCCGCGGGTGTGACCGGCGCGTGCATATATGCCGAAAGCTCAGCAGAGTGAAGCTTCGCGCAGGAGGGTCCGGGCGTTCCGGATCCTCGCCCCCACCCCCCCCAGAGGACTGGCTGATCATGGGCGGATCGGCACCGCGACGGGACCGTCGGCTGCCGGTCGAGACGACCAGTTTCGTCGACCGGCGCGGCGAACAGACCGAAGGCCGTGAACTGCTCGCCCGGGCACGCCTGGTGACGCTGACCGGACCCGGCGGCGTCGGCAAGACACGCCTCGCCGCGCGCATCGCGGCCCGTGTCGAGCGGGCGTTCCCGGACGGCGTGCACTTCGTGCATCTGGCCGCGCTGGACGACCCCGAGCTCGTCCCGCTCGCCGTCGCCGACGCGCTCGGCCTGCACGGCCACTCCGTGGATCCGCCGCTGGACGCCCTGGTCGACCAGCTGCGCGACCGGCGCCTCCTGCTCGTCCTGGACAACTGCGAGCACCTGCTGCGGTCCTGCGCCGAGCTCGTGACCACCCTGCTGCACGGCACCACCGGCGTCCGGGTCCTCGCCACCAGCCGGCACCGCCTCGCGCTCACCGAGGAACACCTCCTGGAGGTCGGGCCGTTGCCGGTCCCCGACCCGGACGGCGACCTCACCGGGGCCGAGGCCGGTCCGGCCCTCGCCCTGTTCGCCGACCGCGCCGCCGCCGTGGTGCCCGGCTTCCGTCTCACCGCCGCCAACAAGGCCGCCGTGGCCCGTCTGTGCCGCCGCCTCGACGGCCTGCCGCTCGCCATCGAGCTGGCCGCCGTCCGCATGCGTGTCCTCGGCGTCGAGCAGCTCCTGGAGCGGCTCGACGACCGCTACCGCATCCTCACCGCCGGCAGCAGCGCGGCCCTGCCCCGCCACCAGACCCTGCGCGCCGCCGTCGACTGGAGCCACGAACTGTGCACCCCCGACGAGCAGTTGGTGTGGGCGCGGGCCTCCGTCCTGGCCGGCGCCTTCGACCTGGAGGCCGCGGAGGCGGTGTGCGCGGACGGCGAGCGGCTGCGCCCGCAGGAGGTGCTGGAGGCCGTCGCCGGGCTCGTCGACAAGTCCGTGCTGGGGCGGGAGGCGGGGCCCGGCGGGGTGCGCTACCGGCTGCTCGACACCCTGCGCCACTACGGCCTGGAACGGCTGCGGCAGATGACGGGCGAGGAGAGCGCCGCCCGGCGGCGGCAGCGCGACTGGATGCAGCGGCGGGCCGCCGACTGCGAACGGCGCTGGTTCGGTCCCGGCCAGCGGGAGATCGTCGCCCGGCTGCGGGCCGACCAGGCCAATCTGCGCGCCGCCCTCGACTTCAGCCTCGCCGCCGCCGCTCCCGGCGAACGCCTGGCCGGACTGCGCCTCGCGGGCACCCTGTGGTTCTACTGGCACGCCTGCGGCGCACCCCGGGAGGGCCGCTTCTGGGTGGAGCGGGCCCTCGACGCCAACCCCGGGCCGACCGCCGAGCGGGCCCGCGGCCTGTGGGTGTCCGGCCTCCTCGCGGCCGCCACCCAGGACATGGCCGAGGGCCTGCGGCGCGCCCGGGAGGCCCGTGCGCTGGCCGGGCGTCTCGGCGACACGGCCGAGGCCGCGCACGCCGCGTACGTCGTCGGCGTGGTCCGCCTGTTCGGCAACGAGCTCCACGCCGCCCTCGAGCACTTCGAGGCCGCCGTGGCCCGCGGCCCCGTCCCCGGCCAGCACCTCAGCCTGCACGGCCTCGACCAGGTCGAACTCGCCTGCGCGCTGGGCTTCCTGGGCGAGGCGGACCGCGCCGTCGAGGTCTGCGAGCGGGCGCGCCGGCTCTGCGAGGAGCACGGCGAGGAGTGGGTGCGGTCGTACGTGCTGCGGATGCTGGCGCTCGCCCACACCGTGAAGCAGGACTGGCCGGAGGCCGGGCGGCACGCCCGCGAGGCGCTGCGCCTCAAGCTCGCCGTCCACGACGTCACCGGCATCGCCCTCACCGTCGACCTGCTGGCCCACATCGCGACCCGCGAGGGCGCCCACGAGCATGCGGCGGCCCTGCTCGGCGGCGCCGACCGCACCTGGGCCGGCATCGACCGGGCCCGATGGGGCTCGGCCGACCTCAACGCCCTGCGCCGCGGCAGCGAGGAGCGGGCACTCGCCGCCCTGGGACAGGCCGCCTTCGAGCGGTCGTACGAGAAAGGAGGTGGGCTCGGGCTCGAGGAGCTCGTCGCCCTCGCCACCGACGACGAGCAGCCCCGCCCGCCCGGAACGGTGCGGAAGACACAGGGCCGGCGGGGCGCACGCGCGTCCCAGGGCACCCCGCTCACCCGCCGCGAGGCCGAGGTGGCCGACCTCGTCGCGCAGGGGCTCGCCAACCAGCAGATCGCCGACCGTCTCGTCATCGCCCGGCGCACCGCCGAGGGTCACGTGGAGCGCATTCTCAGCAAGCTGGGATTCAGCAACCGCAGCCAGATCGCCGCCTGGGTCACCGCCCAGCGCTGAGCCGCGTCCAGGCTCCCCTCCCGGACACCACACACCCACTGAGAGGAGAACCATGACCACCACCCATCCCGGTCCGTTCGACCACCGCATGGCCGTGTACGGCGCGGACGACGCGTTCGTGGCCGCCGCCGTGCCGTTCCTCCACGAAGGACTCGGCGCGCCCGGCGAGGCGCCGCCCGTCGCCGTCGCGGCCCCCGACAAGCTCGCCCTCCTGCGCGATGCCCTGCAGGACGACGCGAAGGGCGTCGTCCTCGTCCCGCACACCGAGTGGTACACCGGCTCGGCCGCCAACGCCGTGGCCCGGAACGCCGGTTACCTCGCGGCGCACGCGGCACCCGGCGGCCGCATCCACCTCCTGATGGAGCCCGTCTGGAACGGCCGCGCGGGACGCTCCGCCCGCGAGAGCACCGAGTGGATCCGCTACGAGGCCCTCGCCAACCTCCTCTTCGCGCCGATGGCGACGACGGCCCTGTGCGCCTACGACACCCGGGTCGCGGGCGAGGCCATCGTCGCCGCGGCCCGCCGCGCCCATCCGGGCACCGGCGCCTACGAGGACCCGATCACGCTCACCGCCGAGCTGGACTCCGCGCCGCTGCCCCAGCCGCCGGCCGACGCGGAGACGCTCGCACCGCCGACGGGCGACACGTTGCGCAGCCGGGCGTCGGCCTGCGGACTGCCGCCCAAGGAGGCGGAGTTGTTCACCGAGGCGGTGCTCGCGGCGGCCGCCGCCCTCGGTCCCGTCTCCCGCACCCTGATGTGGGGCGAGGGGCCCGCCTGCGTCTGCGAACTGCGCACGGCGCGCCGGGTCGACGACCCGCTGGCCGGCTTCGTCCCGCCCGCCGGCGGCGAACTCGAACCCGACCAGGGCCTGTGGTTCACCCGCCAGGTGTGTGCCTACGTCGACGTGCGCGACGACGCCGCGGGGGCCACCGTACGGCTGCAGTACGGGTAACCGCTTGCCCGTACACAGGTAGGGATACAGGTAGTCCTCCCCGTGCCCGGCTCCCGCCGGGGAGGCATTCTGGCACCATGCTCGATCTCTCCGGGTTCCCTCTCCCGGACCCCGACCCTCAGTTCGCCGCGTACCCGCAACCCCCGCTGGGGGCAGGCTGCTTGAGCGTCGAGTACGCCCCGCGTCCCGCCGCCGTCGGCGAGGCCCGCGCGGAGGTGCGGCGACAGCTGGAGAAGTGGGGTCTGACGGATCGGGACGACCTGGCGGACGTGGCCGAACTGCTCGTCAGCGAGCTGGCCACCAACGCCCTGCTGCACGCCGCGAGCCGGTTCCGGCTCACCCTGAGCGCCGCCCACGGCGTCCTGCGCTGCGAGGTCCACGACACCGGCCGGCGCACGCCGCAGGTGCTCGACGCGGGCTGCTCGGAGAGCGGCCGGGGGATGTTCCTCGTGAACGCGCTTGCCCGGCGCTGGGGTTGCCACCAGGAAGGCCCGGGCAAGACGGTGTGGTTCGAGCTGGGCACCTGCGGATGCGTTCCGCCGGACCGGGCCCGGCACTCCTGCGCTACAGGAACCACTTGGGGCTGAGGGCGATCTGCCGCAGCTGCGCGATGGTCACGACCGGCGTCTTGCGCGTCGCGGCGGTGTCCTGCGCGCCGGAGTTGAACGCGCTGACGACCACGCGCGTCCCGTCGGTCCGCAGGGTGTCGACGGTCCACATCACGACCCCCGCGCCGCCCTTCTCGCCGGGCCCCTGGTGCACGGCGACCCGCGTCCCGTCGGGCAGTGTCTCGGCGCCGGACCCGAAGAGATCGCCCGCGACGTCGCCCATGCCGCCCTGGACGTTCGCCTGGATCAGGCTCTTGCCCTTGCCGTCGTCGGCGACGACGTAGCCGAAGCCGCTGTCGTCGCCGCTGTTCTCGGAGACGGAGACGCCCTTCGGCAGCAGGGAGGTGAGGGTGGGCGCGACGGGTACGGCGGCGACGGGCTCGCTGACCGTCGGTCGGGCGGTCGGCCGAGCGGTCGGCTTCTTCGGGTCGCCGGCGATCGCGTCGATGGCGTCCCGCCAGGCGGGAGCGGCGGCGATGTGCTTCAACTGGGCGGGGGAGAGCGGCGGTTGGGGCCGGGTGATGGGCGCGTCCTTCTCCGCCGCCGCGTTCCACTCGCTGACGCTGACGTGGTGGCCCTGCGGGGAGACGAGCTCGGCGTTCCACCACTTGGTGTCCACGCGGCGGTCCGGGTACTCGTAGCCCTGCAGCACCATCACGACGGAGCCGTCCCCGAGCCTGCTCGTGCGGCAGGTGTCGTAGTGCGCGTAGACCTTGCCGGGGCACTCGGTGACCTGCCGCGCCTGGTCGCTGCCCGGCTCGACCCGGTCGAGGCTCACGCCCACGGCCGACGCGCCCTTGCCGTCGTCGAGGACGAGATGCGCGTACGGCGTGCCCTCCTCGGTGCCCTGGGCCTCGGCGCCGCTGAACTTGCCGGAGGGGAGCAGCTTTTCGAGCGTACGGATCAGCGCGTCGCCGGAGACGGGGGAGGGGGCGGCGGACGGGGAGGCGGAGGGATGCCGGCTGTCGGCGGCGACCGACGACCTGTCGGTCCTGGGCCCGGTGCCGGGCAGGAGCAGCGCCCCGCCCACGCCGACGAGCGCGAGCCCGGCGGCCCCGCCCGCGACCGCGGCCCGCCGCCGCAGCAGCAGGCGGCGCCGTCCGCGCACCGCACCGGCGGTGACGAGGGCGGCCCGGTCGGTCTCGAAGGCGCCGGCGGCGTGCCGCATTCCGGCGGAGAGCTGCTCCTCGAAGGGTTCGCTGTGCTGGTCCAAGGGCATGACGGATCACCGTTTCGCGAGGGTGGAAGTGACGGACGGGACGGACGCTGAGGTGGCTAGGGCCGGGCGTACTCGCTGAGATCCTCACCGAGCAGCTCCCGTAGCCGGCCGAGGGCACGACTGCACCGCGTCCGCACGGCGGCGGAACTGACGTTCATGACCTGCGCGGTCTCCTCGATGGAGCGGTCCTCCCAGTACCGCAGGACGACCACGGCCCGGTCCTTGGCGGGAAGCCGGGCGAGCGCCTCCAGCAGGGTCAGGCGCAACGGCGTGTCGCGCCCGGCACCTTCGTCCGGCCGGTCGGGCAGCACGTCCATCGCCCGTTCGGTACTGCTGCGCCGCCGCTGATGGGCGAGGAACGCGCGCAGGAGAACGGTCTGCGCGTACCCCGCCGGATTCCCGACCCGGGCCACGCGCCGCCAGCTGACGTACAGCCGCCCGAGCGTCTCCTGCACGAGATCCTCGGCCAGATGCGTGTCCCCGGCGGTCAGCAGACAGGCGGACCGATACAGATGCCCGGCCCGCACCGCGGCGAACTCCGCGTATTCATCAGCCCGAACCTGCCGCATCGCTCCCCCTGTCCGGCCGACCGCTCTCACTTCATTGATGCGGTGAACCCGGAGAAATGTTTCACGCGACCGCCCCCGCCCACGCTGACGTGGACAGGGGCGGCATCGGATGCGCTTGTTCGGTTGGTGGTTACGGCAGGCCGTGGACGTGTGCGCCCACCGAGTTCGACCATGAACTGCCCGCCGAGGCGTCCCAGTTCGTGGACCAGGTCATCGCGCCGCGCAGGTCCGGGTAGGTCTTGGACGGCTTGAAGGAACCGCAGCCCGTGCCCTTCGCCAGACAGTCCAGGGCGTTGTTGACGACCGTCGGGGAGACGTAGCCGCTGCCCGCCGCGCTGGTGGAGGCCGGGAGGCCGAGGCCCACCTGGGAGGGGGAGAGGCCGCCCTGGAGCTGGATGCAGGCCAGCGCCGTGAGGAAGTCGACCGAGCCCTGGCTGTAGACCTTGCCGTCGCAGCCGAGCATCGAACCGCTGTTGTAGTACTGCATGTTGACGACCGTGAGGATGTCCTTCACGTTCAGCGCCGTCTGGAAGTACGAGTTCGACGTCGACTGCATGTCGATCGTCTGCGGTGCCATCGTGAGGATCAGGGACGAGCCGGCCTTCGACGCCAGCGCGTGCAGCGCCTGCGACATGTACGTCGCGTTGAGGCCGTTCTCCAGGTCGATGTCCACGCCGTCGAAGCCGTACGTCTGCATCAGCGAGTACACCGAGTTGGCGAAGTTCGTCGCCGAGGCCGAGTCGCTCACCGAGATCGTGCCGTTCTGGCCGCCCACGGAGACGATGACCTTCTTGCCCGCGGCCTGCTTCGCCTTGATGTCCGCCTTGAACTGGTCGACGGTGTAGCCGCCGAGCCCCGCGGAGTCCAGGTTGAAGGTCACGGCACCCGGCGTCGACGTGGCGTCCGCGAAGGCCACCGCGATGATGTCGTACTGGGAGGAGACGTCCGAGAGCTTCTGGACCGTCGCGCCGTTGTTGAAGTTCTGCCAGTAGCCGGTCACCGCGTGCTTGGGCAGGGAGACGTTCCCGTTGCCCCCGCTCGCGGCCGTCGTCGCGGTCACCGCGCCCGACTTCGGCGACTCACCGGCCGCGTTGGTCGCCGTGACCTGGAAGGAGTACGAGGTGGACGCGGTCAGGCCGGTGACCGTCGCGGACGCTCCGGTCACCGCCGTCACCTTCGTGCCGTCCCGGTAGACGTTGTAGCCGGTGGCTCCCGACACGGCCGTCCAGGCCAGGGACGCCGAGGTCGACGTCGTGGAGGAGACCGACAGGCCCGCCGGCGCCGCCGGCACCGTCGGGTTCGGGTCGCTGCCGCCGCCCCCGTCCGGGCCGAACACCGAGATGTCGTCCGCGTAGTACGGCGCCTGGCCGTACCAGCCGTGCGTGTACACCGTCACCGAGGTCGTCGACGACCCGGTGGTGAAGGTCGTCGACAGCTGCTTCCAGCTCGACGAGTCGGGGGTCCACGTCGAGACGTCCGTCGTGCCGGTGCCGGTCACGCCCAGGTAGGTGTAGCCGCCCTGCACCCAGGCGCTCAGCGTGTAGGTGGAGTTGGGCTTCACCGCCACGGACTCGCTGCACTGGGCGTTGTCCTGCCCGGCCGGCGTCGCCTTCAGCGCGGCCGCGCCGCTGTGCACCGGGGAGGACACGGTCGTGCCGCTGTTCGCGCTGCACGTCCAGTTGCCGAGGCCGGACTCGAAGCCGGCGTTCCTGGCGTTGTTGACGTCCGCCGCGGACGCCTGGCCCGTGCCCGCGAAGGTGAGGGCGAGGGCGACGGTGGCCACTGAGGCCCAGAGCCGTGCCGATCTTCTGTGTGGGGACATGACAACAAGTTGGTCCAGACCAATTGAGCTGTCAAGAGGTCCAGACCAAATTGCCGACGACTGGGGGCCGTTACGGCCCGCGGCGGTCGAGGGTCGCTATGCCGCCCGGCGATCGGGGGTCGCTACGCCTCCCGGCGGTCGGGGGTCGTCACGCCTCCCGGCCCTGCCACCACTTGTCCAGCAGCAGCCCGATCGAGCATCCCGCCAGCAGCACGCCCGTCGACATCCACAGCGCGAGGCTCGACACGGTCACCAGATCGGGCCGGAGCGACAGGGTCAGCAGCTGCCCCGCCGCCGGCACCGCGCACGCCGCCGCCACATGGCGCCCGGGCACCCGCCGCCACGGATCCGGATGCACTCGCGCGGCCGCCCAGGTCGCGAGCACCACGCAGAGCAGGTTCGGGATGTGGACGAAGACCAGCGCCGCCCCGAAGGAGCCGACCCCCTCGGGGCCCACGGCGTTGTCGTACAAGGCTCTGATCTGGATGTACTCCGTGATGACGAGCACCAGGATGCCCGCGGCCCAGGACCGTACGAGTGTCATCGGCCACCTCCGAAGGCCTCGTGCCAGAGCAGGATCGTGAAGCCCACTGCCGCCAGGCCGCAGCCCGCCGTCAGGGCCAGGGACTGCAGCACCGGGGACCAGCTGCCGCGGCCCGCGACGGTCGCGGTGCCCCGCGGATCGCGCGGGTCGTAGGTGACGGTGACCGGGGCGCCCTCGCCGGTCGACCGGCCCGCCAGGTCCTCGAACTCGACCCGGGTGCCGTCCGGCGTGCGGAAGGCGAAGAAGTGGCGGGTGGCGTCCGAGCGGTCGTAGGGCTCGGTCTCCACGCGGACGCACTCCCCGGACGTGCGCACCCCGCGGCGCAGCACCCGCGCCACCGTGACCAGCCGCCGGGCGTACTTCACCGCGATCGCCCCGAACAGGGCGACGAGCAGCACGAGTACGACGTAACCACCGCCCGGTACGTGCACGGCTAGTGCACCTCCACCGACTTGACGATCCTGTTCAGGTCCGCGTCCGAGAGCTTGCCCCGCACCGCGTCGATCCGGACCGCGAAGGTCTTGCCGGAGGAGTCCAGGCCGGTCAGGATCACGCCCTTGACGGGTGTGCCCTTGGGCGGATCGCCGTCCTGGCCGGTCGACTTGAAGCTGAAGTCGATCCGCTTGGCCTCGTCCGCGCCGGTCAGCTTCACGTCCTTGTCGCCCTTGACGCTCGCACCCATCTGGATGCCGGCCTCGGCGGCGATCGCGGCCTGCTCCGCCGAGTTCGCCTGGGTGAAGTCCAGCTGGACGGTGATGATCGAGACGGTCTTCCCGTTCTCCGTGCGGTCGGCCGCCGCGGCGTTGTACTTGCTCCGCTCGGCGTCGGACTGCTCCTGGTATCCGCCCAACCCCTTCGGGTACGACACATCGACGCCCTTCGTCCTCAGCGTCCCCCAACCGTCGGGCACCGAGGCGGAGTCCGAGCCCCCGCCTCCGCACCCGGCGAGGAACGCGGTCAGCAGGCCGGCGGCCAGGAACGTACGGCGGGTCTTCATCAGCGGGAGCTCCCCTCTCGTCAGTTCGCACAGTAGCTGTAGGGAAGGTAGGAGCGGCTGCTGCCGCGAGGGGCGCCCAGGAACTGCGCGTCGGTCAGGGTCTCGGACTTCTTCTCGGTACTGATCGACAGCCCGAGGCTGAGACCGAGGTTCAGCTCGAAGCCGTACTCGGCCGCGTTGACCTCGCCCGTGTAGTTCATCCGGCTCGACCTGCCCTTGTCGAACATCAGCTGCCCGAAGGGGTCGTCGTCGCCGGGGCGGCCGGTCGGCGCGTGGTCGTCGAACATGTACTTGAACGGCGTGGCGATCTGCTCGTTGTTGCTGTCCAGCCACTGCTCGCCGATCGCCCGGTCCTTGTCGCCCGCCGGACCGGGGTCGAAGCTCACGGAGTTGGTGACGATCTGGATGCCGGTGGTGCTGTCGGTGCCCTTCTCGCCGACGCTGCCACCCCGCTTGTCCTTCCCGTCCTTGCCGTTGTCGCCGCCGACCTTGGCTCCGTCCTTCTGGCCGCCGTCCTCGACGGTGCGGGTCATGTCGATGCGCACCAGCTTGCCGGTGGTCTTGTCGTAGGTGACCGTGATGGTGCCGGTCTGGGTGCGCGAGGCCGAGTAGTCGCCGCTGAGCGGTCCGGCCTGGTATCCCACCTTCGTGCCGTACTCGATGGACGAGGAGTAGGTGTACGACTTGGTGTTCTTGTAGGCGTTGTCCGTCCAGGTCACGTCGGGCGAGTACTTGAAGTTCCCGCCGAGGGTGGCGCTGAGCTTCTTCTCGTCGGCCATGGAGAACTTGATGCCCGCGGACGCGGACGCGTCCAGGCCCACCTTGCCGTAGGTGATCTTGCGGTTGTCGCCCAGGTGGTCCTTGATGCGGTTCTCGGTGTCCTCCTCGTCCTTGAGCGGGCCCGTGCCGAACAGGTAGAGGATGCCGTCGCCGAGGCTGGCGTCCGCGCCGCCGGGCATCTCGCGCCGCATCTGGTACATCTGCAGCTTCTCGACGTCGTCCCGGAACTGCTTGGCCTCGTCGGGACTCTCGAAGACCCAGGTGTCGCCATTGGTGACCTTGATGCCGGCGCCGAGCTCCACCTTGTCGGTGCCGAACTTGCCCACCTTCATGCCGGGTTGGAAGTCCTTCTTCACGCCGACGGACGCGGCGTCGGTGAAGGTCAGATAGACCAGCTCGTCCTTGTCGTCGACCTTGCCGTCGTGGTTGACGTCCGTCTTCGCCTTGAGGTGCTGCTCCTGGAAGCCGTACTCGTTGCCGATCTCCCAGAACAGGATCTTGGCCTTGGAGCCCGCCTTGTCGGTCACCGAGGAGACCTGGCACAGGGCCGGCTCGTAGTCGGCGTCGGTCAGCGGCTTGCCCGCATCCGGGCCGCCCGCCGAGCAGTTGCCGCCGCCGGCCACCTTGCAGATCTCGGCGCCGAGCTTGTCGTAGATCGTCCGGCCGACGCCCGTGGCCGAGACGCCGAGCACGATCGCCGCGGTGACGACGACCATCCCGAGGTACTCGGTGCCGGTCGCGCCCCGGTCGTCGTATGCGAATCTCCGTCGTGCGTGCGGTCGTATGCCTCCCCCGCGAGACATGCGCACCCCTCCTTGGCGGGCGGTGTGGTTGTTGCCGACGGCGGCGACGGTAGGCGCGCGAGGTGCCGGGCGGCGTGGGCCCGGGGACCCAAACGGAGGCCCAGAGTCGGAATGGGACCGGCAAGATGCTCAACCTGCCCCGTTTTGGCGTGTCTTGTGAATCGACAGTTGCCCACCAGCTACAGAAACGCTGTTCTCCGGTCACAGAGGCGTGGATACAGTGCTGAGGTAGTCACGCAGTGAAGTCATCTCGGTGTACCGGAGTAACCCCGGTGGATCGACGGCGTAACACGGGGAGCTGCGCGTGCCAACTGCCATTGCCGTGACCAGTGCCGACATGGCGCTGCCACCGCAGGACGAGCGGACCCTGCCCGCTGTCGTCCTCCAGGACCTGGACAAGCAGCCGCTCGAGCAGGCACTGGCCGCGGTGCAGGGTCTGATCGACCAGCACGGGCATCTGATCGTGGTCTGCTCGCAGGCGGTCTCCCGTGGGGTCGACAGACGTCTGCACACCATCCGCTCCCTGCTGGAGAGCGACCGCATCGCCTTGTTCCGTCCGGATCTGCCCCCACTCGGACTGGCCGTCCTGGCACGGCAGTTGAGGCAGCTGGCCTCCTGCGACCTCAGCCCCGGCGTGCTCGCCTCGGCCGGCCGCCTGCTCACCCACTACATCCACGCGGGCGCGCTGCTCGGTTCCGTCGCCCGGCTCGACCGCGTCCCCGTGGGCCTCAAGTCGCACGCCAAGTCATGGGTGCCGGGCAGCCAGTTCGGCGTCCTCGCGCACCCCGAGCCGCAGCTGGTGAAGATCGGCCCCGGCGCCGAACTGAGTGGCCCGGAGTTCGGCACGTGGATGCTGGTGGCCAAGGGGCAGCTGCAGTCGGACTGGGTCACGGGAACCCTTGCGCAGTCCTGGAGCGTCCAGGGACTCAAGGAAGCACCACTGCCGGCCGAGTCGCAGATCTGGTGGGGTACGGGCAAGCTGATCGAGTTCGCCGCCTATCTCCCCGACCTGTCCGTGCTGTACCAGCTGGTCACGTCGGTCCGGCAGGGCGTCTGCCACTGGTGCGGCATCGACGTCATCGGCGACCGCTGCGTCTTCTGCTCCGCCACTCCACCGCTCGTCGAGAACCAAATCCCCGCCGGGTGAGTCCTGAACCTCCAGACGCACCGCTCGCACGAATCCATTCCGCTCGACCGATATCCCCAATGAGGTTGTACGGTTCATGAACTCCCGTCAGCGCCGCGGCGTGCTACTCCTGCTTCTGTCGGTCATCTGCGCCCTCGGCGCGTTCGCCGGCGTCCTGTCCGTCATCAGCGACGTGAAGTCCAAGGTCGGTCCGGAGGTCACGGCCTACCGGGTCAAGTCCAACGTGCCGCCCTACACCCAGTTGAACACGGGCCAGTTCGAGAAGATCCAGATGCCCAAGCGCTGGCTGTCGGACAACGCGATCACCAATCTGCGCGAGATACAGGGCAAGATCGCGGTCACCACGCTCCAGGCGGGCTCCCTGCTGCAGAGCGACATGATCGTGAACCAGCCCGCCCTGCAGCCCGGGCAGCAGGAGGTCGCCATCATGATCGATGCGGCGACCGGTGTCGCCGGCAAGATCACGCCGGGCTCCACCGTCAACGTGTACGCCACCTTCGCGGGCGAACGGGAGGGTGACCCCGCTCAGTCCAAGATCATCGTAACAAACGCCAAGGTCCTCGACGTCGGCGAGATCAAGGCACTCGAACCGGGCCAGAGCGACAAGAACCAGCAGCAGCCCACCGACGCCGTCCCCATCACCTTCGCCCTCTCCACGCTCGACGCCCAGCGCATCACCTACGCGGAGTCGTTCGCCCAGCGGGTCCGGCTCGCGCTGGTCGCACCCGGCAGCGACACCACGGTCCCCGACCGGGACCGGACGTACCAGCTCGCGAAGGACAAGTGAGAGGCCATGGCCACGAGGATCCTCCCGGCCGTCGGTGACGTGGACGCGGTCCGGTCCATCACGACACTGCTCAGCCAGCTGCCCGACGCCGAGCCGGTGGCCCCGGTCGCCGACTCGACCCAGCTCATCGACACCCTCGCGCGCCTCGCCGCCGAGTCGGTCGACGAACTGCCCGAGGTCGTGGTCGTGCACGAGCGGATCGGCCCGGTCCCGGCCCTGGAGCTGATCCGCGAAGTCGCCCTGCGCTTCCCCGCGGTGGGGGTCATCCTCGTCACCTCCGACGCGAGCCCGGGACTCTTCCAGGCCGCGATGGACTACGGCGCGCGCGGACTGGTCGCGCTGCCGCTCAGCTACGAGGAACTGGCCAGCCGCGTCCAGGCGGTGGCGCAGTGGTCGGTCGGCGTACGGCGCCATCTGGGCTCCGGCGGCGACGTGTTCACCGGCGTCGGCGGCACCGTCGTCACGGTGTGCGGGGCGAAGGGCGGCGTGGGAGCGACCCTCACCTCCATCCAACTCGCCCTGGCCGCACAGGCATCGGGACGCAGCACCGCGCTGGTGGACATGGATCTGCAGACCGGGGACGTGGCCTCGTACCTGGACGTGCAGTTCCGCCGGTCGGTGGTGGACCTGGCGGCCATCACGGACATCTCCCCGCGGGTGCTCGCGGACGCGGTCTTCCGGCACGACACGGGCGTGGCCCTGCTGCTCGCGCCCGGCGAGGGCGAACGCGGCGAGGAGGTCACCGACCGGGCCGCGCGGCAGATCGTCAGCGCGCTGCGCTCCCGCTACGAGGTCGTGGTCGTCGACTGCGGTGCGCAGCTCAGCGGCGCGGGCGCGGCGGCGGTGGAGATGGCGGACGCGGCGCTGCTGCTCACCACGCCGGACGTGGTCGCCGTGCGCGGCGCCAAGCGGACGGTGCGGATGTGGGACCGGCTGCAGATCCGCAAGGCCGAGGAGACGACGGTGGTCGTCAACCGGCACACGCGCGGCACGGAGATCCAGCCGCCGCTGATCCAGAAGATCACGGGCACGACGGTCGCCGCGACCGCGATCCCCGCCAACTTCAAGGAACTACAGGGCGCGGTGGACGCGGGCCGGGTCCACGAGCTGGACAGCAAGGGCGTGGTGAAGCAGGCGCTGTGGGCGCTGGCGGGCGAACTCGGCCTGGTGAAGGTGACGGAAGGGCCCCAGAAGGGCGGACGCCTGCGAGGCGGCGATCGCGGCTCGGTGAGTTTCCGGCGGCGTAAGGAGTGAGCGGCATGGGGGAGCGCATGCGGACGTCGTGGAGGGGCGGGGACCGGGGGCAGGTGACGATCGAGTTCCTCGGGATGACGCCGACCATCATCGTCACGCTGGTGGTGCTGTGGCAGCTCGTACTGGTGGGGTACGCGTTCACGCTTGCGGGGAATGCTGCGGACGAGGCGGTCCGGGCGGGAACGGCCGCCCGGTACGACGGCCCGGGGAAGTGCCGGCAGGCGGGCCTGGACAAGCTGTCGGGCGCGTGGAAGGAGGGGACGACGGCGGACTGCGGCGGGTTCGGCACCGGTTACATCACCTCGGACGTCAGCATCAAGGTCCCCATCCTGTTCCCCGGCACGATCAACTTCCCGTTCACCGTGAAGGGCCACGCGGGCGCCGTCGAGGAGGCGACGAACTGAGATGTCGTACGGGAGGAAGAGGGAGAGGAAAGGGCGCGACAGGGGCCAGGTGGCGCTGGAATATCTGGGGTTCCTGCCGATTCTGCTGCTCGTGGCGATGGCAGCCGTGCAGCTGGGGCTGATCGCGTACACAGCCCAGCAGGCCGGCACCGCGGCCCGCACCGGGGCACGCAGCGCCTCGCTCCGCGACGACTACGCGCAGGACTGCCGCAAGGCGGTCAGTGGCTTCCTGGCGGACGGCACCGACTGCCAGGCCGCGTTCGGCACGGACGACGTCACCGTCACGTCCACCGTCGACATCCCCTCGATCGTTCCCTTCTGGGACTTCGACGCCGCGCACAAGACAGCCACCATGCCGCTCGACCACTGAGCACTGCGAGGATCACCATGAGCCTGCGGGCACGCATCAACTCCCCCGAGGAGAACGGCAACAAGGGCGAGGACGGCCACATGGTCGCCTCGTACCGGGCCAAGCTCCTGGAGGAGATCGACCTCGCGGAGATGAGCGCGCTGGCCGCCGCCGAGCGCCGCGCCCGGCTCGAGCGCGTGCTCGGGCACATCATCAGCCGCGAGGGCCCGGTGCTGTCGACGGTCGAGCGCTCGCAGCTGATCCGCCGCGTGGTGGACGAGGCGCTGGGCCTCGGCATCCTCGAACCGCTCCTCGAGGACGCCTCCATCACCGAAATCATGGTCAACGGCCCCGACGCGATCTTCGTCGAGCGCGGCGGCCGCGTCGAGCAGCTCCCGCTCCGCTTCCCCTCCCACGACCAGCTGATGCAGACCATCGAGCGGATCGTCTCGACGGTCAACCGCCGTGTGGACGAGTCGAATCCGATGGTCGACGCGCGCCTGCCGTCCGGCGAGCGCGTGAACGTCATCATCCCGCCGCTGTCGCTGACCGGCGCCACGCTCACCATCCGCCGCTTCCCGCGCTCCTTCACACTCCAGGAGATGATCGGCTTCGGCTCGCTCGACGAGCACATGCTGTATCTGCTGGCGGGCCTGGTGCAGGCCAAGTTCAACGTCATCGTCTCCGGCGCCACCGGCACCGGAAAGACGACCCTCCTCAACGCCCTCTCCGGCCTGATCCCGGAGGGCGAGCGCATCATCACCATCGAGGACTCCGCCGAACTCCAGCTCCAGCAGGCGCATGTGATCCGCCTGGAGTCCCGCCCCCCGAACGTCGAGGGCAAGGGCCAGGTCACCATCCGCGACCTGGTCCGCAACTCGCTGCGTATGCGCCCCGACCGCATCGTCGTCGGTGAGGTCCGCGGCGGCGAGTCCCTCGACATGCTCCAGGCGATGTCGACGGGCCACGACGGCTCGCTGGCCACCGTGCACGCCAACAGTGCGGAGGACGCGCTGATGCGACTGAAGACCCTGGCGTCGATGTCCGAGGTCGAGATCCCCTTCGAGGCGCTGCACGACCAGATCAACAGCGCCATCGACGTGATCATCCAGCTCACGCGCTTCGCCGACGGCGCCCGCCGCATCACCGAGGTCGCCCTGCTCGACAGCCACGGCAGCGAGCCGTACCGGCTGGCGACGGTGGCCCGTTTCAACGCCCAGCCGATGGCCTCCGACGGCCGTATCTACGGCGCCTTCGAATACTTCCCGCTCCCACGCCGCACCGCCGACCGCCTCTACATGGCGAGCCAGCCCGTCCCCCAGGCCTTCGGCGTGGCCCAGTCCGCAGACCAACTCGCCACCAGAGAAGCCAGGTAGGCGGCCGGCAGCCAGTCGGCCGACACGCCACGTAGACCCAATCCAGGTAGGAACCCGTCCGATGGATCTGCAAACCCTCGTCACGCTCACCACCGGCATCACCCTGCTGACCTGCGTCCTGGCGGTCATGGGTCTGCACGCCTACGCCATGGGCAAGGCCCAGCGCCAGGAACTCGTCGACCGGCTCTCGGCCACCGGCCAGATCCCCATCGGCGGCAAGCGGCGCCGCTTCCGCAACCTGGACCGCCGGCTGCGCCGTACGAAGCTGGGCAAGAAGCTGGAACTCCGGCTGGCGGCGACCGGCCTGGACATCACGCCGGGCGAGTTCTTCGTCTACATGCTGGCGACGGTGGCGGGGCTGTGGCTGATCGGACAGGCGACCCTGGCCCCGTTCTTCGGCCCGCTGGCCGGAATGCTCGGCATCTGGGTGGCCCTGCAGTTCCTCAACTGGCAGCGCCAGAAGCGCATCGAGAAGTTCATCAACCAACTGCCCGAACTGGCCCGCATCCTGGCGAACGCGACCCAGGCGGGCCTGGCCCTGCGAACGGCCATCGGGATGGCGGCGGAGGAGCTGGAGGCACCGGCGGGCGAGGAACTGGGCAAGGTGGCCAACCAGTTGGCGGTCGGCGCGTCGATGGACGACGCGCTGGGCGAACTGGCGGACCGGCTGCCCTCACGCGAGCTGGTCGTCCTCGTGACGACCCTGGTGCTGTCCAACCGCGCGGGCGGGCAGGTGGTCAGCGCCCTGCGCAACCTCACCGAGACGCTGGAGGAGCGCAAGGAGACCCGGCGCGAGGTCCGCACCCAGCTCTCCCAGGTCAACATGACGTCGTACGCCGTTCCCGTCCTGGGCGTGGGGTCGCTGTTCCTGATGAACGGGGTCAAGGACGGCGCCCTGGACCGGATGACCGGCTCCCCGCTCGGACAGGGCGCGGTGATCATCGCCTTCTCGCTCTACGCGGTCGGCTTCATCCTCATCCGCCGTATGTCCCGTATCGACGTCTGAGACGTCCGAGAAGCCTGGAGGGAGGACGACCGTGGGACTTCTGCTGGCACTGGTGATGGGCCTCAGCATCTGGGGCATCTTCGCGGGCATCCGCATGTACCGCGCGGACGCGCGACTGCCCGGCGACCTCGCGCTGGCCCTGGAGGTCGGATCCACCCGCACCGGCGCGGTCGACTCGCTCGTCGACCGCCTCGGCATGCGGTACGCCCCGACCGTCCTGCGGCTGATGGGCCCCAGGATGGTGGCCAGGTACCGCCGCAAGATCGACCTCGCGGGCAACCCGGGAGGCCTGACCATCGACCGCTACGCTGCCCGCCGCGCGGTCTACGGCTTCCTCGGCGGCGTCGGCGGCCTGGTGTTCCTGATGAAGGGCAACCTCATCGTGGCCGTCATCCTGTTCGCCTTCGGCGCGTTCTGGACCGAGGTCGGCATCTGGGCGGCGATCCGCGTCCGCAAGGACGTCATCGAGCGCACGCTGCCGGACTTCCTGGACGTGCTCGCGGTCGTGGTCAGCGCGGGCCTGGGCTTCCGACAGGCGCTGGACCGGGTGGCGTCGAAGTACGAGGGCCCGTGGGCGGACGAACTCCGCATCACCCTGCGCCAGATGGACCTCGGCATGAGCCGCCGCCAGGCCTTCGCCGAACTGCGCCGCCGCAACGACTCCGAGCAGGTCGCGATGTTCGTCACCGCGCTGCAGCAGGGCGAGGAGCTCGGCGCGCCGATCGTGGACACCCTGGTGTCCCTGGCGAAGGACATGCGCCGCACGGACGCGCAGAACGCCCGCCGCAAGGCGGCCCGCGCGGTGCCCAAGGCCACGATGATGATCACCACCTTCATGGTCCCGGCCACCATGATCCTCCTCGGCGCCGGCCTGATCCTCGGCTCCGGCACCGACTTCGGCTCCCTCACGGGCAAGTAGGACGGGGTGACGACGGACATGGCGACGACGAGCGAACGCACGGGCCTGCTGCGGCGGCGCCCGAAGACCCCGGAGATCACCACCCCACCCGCGGGCACGGTCCTCCCGGCCCACGTCCGCACCGGCGCCCCCGACATCCCGGTGACGTCGGTGACCCCCGCACTGCCGCCGGGCTGGGAACCGGCGGGGGTCCGGCTGACGGGGATGCCGGCGCAGCCGGATCCGAGGGGGGCGGGTCAGGCGGCGGCCGACGCTGCCGTAGCCGAGGGATCGCCGGGAGCCGCCGATGGTGCTGGTCACCCACAAGGGCCACCCGCACCGGACGACGAAAGCAGCACGGGTGGCGCGGGCGTGAACACCGGCCCGGCCGAAGGCCGGGTGCCCACCCGGCAACCCGCACCCGCACCCGCAGCGGAACCCGGCGCCGCAGCGATCCCCATCCAGGTCAACGCCCTCCAGGCCATGTGCCGCCAGGTATTCGGCTTCCGCCTGGCCATGATCGCCCTCGCCGCCCCCGCCGCCCTCCTCAACGCCTCCCCGGGCCTGGCCACCCGCCTCGTGGGCGCAGCGGTCGTCGTCACCTTCATGGGGTCCTACGTCCTCTTCCGGGACTGGGAACGGTTCGGCCCCCTCCTCCTGCGCCACCCCACGCTCCTCGCGGTGGACACCCTCTTCGGCTCCCTGCTCCTCATCTCCGCGGGCCCGGACACCACCCTGGCCTACGTCAGCGTCTGCACCCCGCTCCTGGCCGGCATCGTCTACGGCTGGCGCGGCGCCGCGGTGTTCGCCTCCCTCCAGTCCGTGATCCTCGTCCTGGTCTACGCGACCACGAAGGATCTGCACGCGGCCCCGGCGGAGTCCCTTCTCCTGCCCGGCCTCTGCGTGATCGCGGGCGCGGTCGGCTCGGCACTGCGCAACCTCATGCTCCGCTTCGGCGCCGCGACGCAGGCTCTCACCACCGTCCAGGCCCGCCTCGCGGTCACGGAGGCGGTCAGCGCCGAACGGGCGCGCCTGGCCCGCGAGATGCACGACTCGGTGGCCAAGACCCTGCACGGCGTGGCGCTCGCCGCGGACGGCCTCGCCGGATCCGCGGGCGCCCCTCACATGGACGCGAAACTCGTCAAGCAGCAGGCCGAACTGGTCGCCCGCTCGGCCCGCAGGGCGGCGGCCGAGTCCCGCGAACTCCTGGCCGACCTGCGCCGCGAGTCCGACCCGCAGCACGCCACCGACGTACTCGTCGAACTGGCCGCCCGTACAAGGGATTTCAGCACGCGCACCCGGCTCGCGGCGGTATACCGCCCCACCGGCGAGCACGCGGTGCCACCCGTGCCACCGGCCGTGGCCCGCCAGCTTCTGACGATCGCCACGGAAGCGATGGAGAACGCCCACCGCCACGCGAGCCCGACCCGCGTCGACGTCAGCGCGGGCGTCCACGGCGACCTGCTCCGCATCAGCGTCTACGACGACGGCCGCGGCCTGCCCTCCGGCACCACCCTCGAACAGCTGCGCCGTGCGGGCCACTTCGGCCTGGTCGGCATGGTCGAGCGGGCCGCGTCGGTCGGCGCCCGCATCCGTATCGGCCGGGGCGGCCACCCCAAGGGCACGGAGGTCCGCCTGGAACTCCCGCTCGCGGCCCTGACGGCGGCGCCGTCGCCCTCACCCGCATGAGTACGCCGTATCCGTCCCCCCACGAACCCTTTCAGAAGAGAGGAGGCCACCTCCCCATGCCGGACCCGACGAGTCCCCACCCCGGCTCCCAGGAGCCGCCGCCCAAGAGCCCGTTCGAGGCGTTCCCCCCACCCGCACCGCTCAAGGTCGTGGTGGCGGACGACAACCCGGTGGTCCGCGCGGGCCTGACGGCGCTGCTCTCCGGCCGCTCCGACATCACGGTCGTGGCGGAGGCGGCGGACGGCCGCCAGGCCTACGAGGCCGCACTCCAGCAACGCCCCGACGTCGTCCTCCTGGACGTCCGCATGCCGGGCGTGGACGGCATCTCGGCCCTTCCGTACCTCGTGCACATCGCCCCGGTCGTGATGCTCACTTACAGCAGGGAGTCGGAGATCGTCCAGGAGGCCCTGCGCCGAGGCGCGGGCGGCTACCTGGTGCACGGCGAGTTCACGGCCGACCAACTGGTCGCGGCCGTACGGGACATCAAGGAGGGCAGGGCCCACTTCACCCCGACGGCGGCGGGCGCGCTGCTGGCACAGCTGCGCCAGGGCCAGAACCCCGCCGGGGGCGTACCCCTGCCCGAGGGCCTGGGCCAGGTGGATGCGACTGCATACGAAACCGCATCCTCAAGAAACGCCTACTCCTACGCCGAAGTCCCGTCACCACCAGGCCATTTCGACACCCACCGGCCACCTGTTCCCGATGTTTCTGCGGAAAACCTTTCGCAAATGCAACCGGATGTGGGACAGTCGTCGTCTGGATGGTCGGGTGGCCGCCCGGCCGCTCCGGACAGGTCACGGTTCCAACTGAGCACGAGGGAGGCGGAGATCATGGACCACATCGCGTCCGGCATGAACAACCAGCAGATCGCCGCCACCTGCTTCATCAGCGAGAAGACGGTCAAGAACCACATCAACCGCATCTTCGCCAAACTCCACAGCACCAGCCGCTCGGAGGCCGCCGCCAAGTGGCTCGGCACGGCACCCGGGTCGGGCCGAGGGTTGGGGTGAGCTGGGGTGAAGACACGGGGGATCGTGCAGCAGGACCCGCAGGCCCACGCCGTGGGCACGCAGTCCCAAAGCAGCGACTGGGCCTCTCTTTGGGCCCTTGATTGGGCCCTGGGACCCTCTGGCGGGCGGGGTGTCCCGCCGTACGTTTCTCGTGTCGAAAGCGGCACCGGCAAGGAGGAAGCCGGTTACGCGAACGGCACAGAGACGCAGGAGTCGGCCGGTCGACGGCCGGCCGAACCCGGAGGGGAACACCATGAGCGACCTGATGCTGAAGACCGCCGTTGCGACCAAGGTCCGTGTGAACGGCTGGAAGAACACGACGGTCGAGGCAGTGCAGCGCCGCGCCGGCGACAAGGGCCAGACCGCGGTCGAGTACCTGGGCATCATCGCGGTGGTCGTGGCGATCGTGCTGGCGATCACGGGCACCAACCTCGGTCAGACGATTCTCGGCAAGATTCAGGCGCAGATCGCCAAGGTCGCTCCTTGATGCGACCTCGCCGGTACGGCGATGCAGGGCAGGCCTTCCCCATCTACATCACGGTGGTGGGAGGCCTGCTCTTCCTTGCGTTCGCCTACTTCGCGGTCGGCCAGGCCGCGGCGAATCGGAACGGTGCCCAGACGGCCGCCGACGCGGCGGCACTCGCGGCGGCTCAGGAGACCAGGGACGACCTTGCCGGGTTGTGGTCGGAGAACGTACTCGACCCGAACAAGTGGAACGGCATCCTCACCGGCGAGCAGGCCGTGCTCAACGGCTGCGGGCGCGCGGACCAGCTCGCGTCGCAGAACGACGCGCAGGTGGACGTGCCCGGTGGGGGCTGCAGCCCGAACCTGCTGTCCTTGAGCTACACGGTCCATGTGAAGGCCGACAAGCCTGTCGGGGAGTCCATAGTCCCCGGCACGGAGAACCGGTACTCGCACGCGCACGCCACTGCCGTGATCGAACCGCTCTGCACGTTCAGGCCTCTGCCGGCGGACGCCGGGCCCGACGTGCTGCCACGGCTCACCTGCGACAACGGCAAGTTCTGGGACCTGGACCCGAAGCACCTCACCGATCTGCCCGGACCCGAAGACCTCTTCGACGTCCATCTGGCCGACGACTGACAGGCGAACGACGAGTGGAGAAGGAAACAGAGTCATGAGCATTCGGTTCACTACGAAGGCCCGTAGGGGACTGGTCGCGCTGACCGTTGCGGCCGGACTGGCGATCGGGGTGGCCGGCTGCGGCGGGGGAGGTGACGACAACAAGCCCGACACATCGGCGTCCTCCTCCCAACAGGGTGGATCCAAGCCGAGTTCTCAGGAGGGCACGTCGGAGACACCTCTTGCCGAGCTGAAGGGCACGGACGGTCTCCTTCTCCAAATCACCTCCGCCAAAAGGGACTCGGGCGGGTTCGTCACCGTGAACGGGGTCGTGAAGAACGACGGCGCCAAGTCGGTCGTCATTCCGCCCCAGACCAGCGGGGACGAGACCGAAGTGATCGCGCACGGTCCTTCCCTGGGTGGCGCCACACTCGTCGACTCCCAGGGCAAGAAGCGCTACTACGTGCTGCGCGACACGGAGGGGCGCCCGCTGACCACGACCGGCCTCGGGAACCTCGAGGCGGGCCAGACGCTTCCGGTGTTCATGCAGTTCCCGGCGCCGCCGGCGAGCACGTCCGAGGTCGACCTGCAGGTACCGACGTTCTCCAGCGGCTCGATCAAGATCTCCGGGTGAGGCCGGCCATGAACCGTTCCTACACCCGCAAGGCGCCCCCGCGCCTCGCCCTGGCCCTCACGGCGGCCTCCGTCATGGTCGCCGCGAACCTCTACGGCGCCGTGACGGCCCACGCCAGCGAAAGCCCCAGTGCCCCGCCGGGCACCGAGGCCTCCGCCTCCGCGCCCGTCAAGGTCGATCCCAACGATCCGGACCTGAAGCTCCCCGAGGGCGCGACCCTCGCCGAGCCGAAAGTCCTCGACATCAAGTCCGTCGTGGAGGACCAGAGCGGCGACGAGCGTCGCGAAGACACCAACACCGACGTCACGTTCGCCCTTCAGGCCGAGGTCCTCTTCAGCAAGGACAGCGCGAAGCTGAGCGGCGAGGCGAAGTCCCGTATCGCGACGATCGCCGACGAGATCAAGAACCAGAAGGCGACCAAGGTCCGCGTCTTCGGCTTCACCGACAACCTCGGCTCCTCGGCCCACGGCGACGTCCTCTCCAGGCAACGCGCCAACGCCGTCCAGGACATCCTGGACCAGCAACTCAACGACCCGAACATCACCTTCGAGGTCCGCGGCTACGGCGAGCAGTACCCCATCGCCGACAACTCCACGGAGGCGGGCCGCAAGAAGAACCGGCGCGTGGAGGTCACGTTCCCGCGGAGCGAGAGCGGCAACTGAAACAGTCCGTACGACACACGGGAACGATTCGGGACCCGTCCCAAGCCGCCAAGGGCGAGGGGCGGGCCCCTCTTTGTTGTGCGGACAGTTGCCCTGGACCGCCTGAACTCGACGTTCGGCACACGCACGGCATTCATTGACTCAACTGAGCGGCTGAGAAGGCGATCGCACAGTCAGTGAAGCGCGCACAGGCAAACCAAGTTCGCTTCCCAGGACGGCTGATCGTGCTCCATCGCTGTGCCATCGGTCACCTGTTGCTGGCTGCCTGGTCACCCGGAGTGCATCACAACTACCTGAAGCTAGACCAAATCGCCAGTCGACTCATCGGCGCTTGACGAGATCTCGATTGGTGCCCAGATGTGCCCCACGACTACCGTTTGGTTCGCTTGAGTAACCCCCACATCAACCGGAGTCCACAGTGAACCGCCCCGCCCGGCTCACCATCGCCACGTTCACCGCGTCCGCGGCCCTTCTGCTCACCGCCTGCGGCTCGGGAGGGAGCGACGACTCGTCCTCGGACAAGATCAATGGGGCGGATACCGGAGCGAAGAGCAGCCCATCGGCTTCGGCCTCTGTGGCGTCCGATGTGAAGCGACCGGAGATCGCGCTGCCGTCGACCTTCACGATGACCTTCGAAGGGTGGACGAGTAGCGACCCGAAGCTGCAGGCGGTCCTCGATGACGGCAAGGAGGGGCTGCGGGCGACCCACGCCGCCATCATCGATGCCGACCCGAACGCAGGCCCCGTGACGTTCTACAACGAGGGCGCTGCTTTGGAGTCGGCCCGGTCGTGGGTGAAGGGCTATGTGAAAACGGACGACAGTCTGGTCGGCAAGGTCAGGGTCTTCGACTCTCAGGTGCGAGTGAACAGCCAGGGCTTGGGTGTTCTCTTCTACTGCGTGGACGAGGGGAAGGCGTTCACCAAGAACCGGAAGACGAACAAGCTGGCCGGCACCCCGAGGGGCACCAGCCCGTACCTCCAGTACCGCACCACTTTGGAGAAGACCTCTCAAGGGGTTTGGAAGACGCGGACGGTACAGACCGAGCGGGGGGCGTGCGGGCAGTGAGGGGAGCACGGCGGGGCCTGTGTCTGCTGGCCACCGCAATGGTCGCTCTCTTGGCATCCGGCACAGAGTCCTACGGCTACGGCGAGGGTCATGACAGGGCTCCTGGTCCGTCTGCCGGAACCCCTTCCGGTGGTGCTTCCGGCAGCACCTTGACCGCGTTGGCCACCGCATCCCGCATCAAGGTCACCCAGACCAAGGGCTCTTCTGGTACCTCCGCCAAGCCGCTGGCTCCAGTGGACCCCAACTGGAGTCCTCCGGCGTGCTGGTACGAGCCAGTGTCCACACCGCAGCAGCTCAAGGACGCCGTCGACCGCCTGAAGAAGAACCCCAACGGCCACCTCGTCCCCGTCACCCCCACGCTCAGCTGGGGGGAGCAGCTGATGGTGGACCACTACGAGAAGGGCACGGCGAAGAACGGCAGCGGAGCGGGCTACGAGAACTACAACCTCGGCAAGGACGGCATGTTCTGGCGAGGTGTCATCAACCCGAACAGGCGGAACGACATCGCTTCGGCCGACTGCGAGCGGACCATGTTCTGGCAGAACGCTCGCACTCTGCCCGACGACAAGCACGCCCCCACCCCTGATGTTCTCGCCGCCTACGCCTACAACAGGATCGACGTCCCGCAGACTCAGGTGGAGCTGAAGCCTGCCGTCAAGTCCACGGTGAACGCACCGACTTGGGTGTGGCTGGACGAGGCCGACTTCCAGGAGGTCAAGGTTCGTGCGGAACTGCCGGAAGCCGGTGTGTGGGCCGAGACCACGGCGAAGCCGATCGCCCTGCATGTGGGCCCGGGCACGAGCGACGCAGAAACCCACCCCTCATCCGGCGACTGCGTGATCAACGACGACGGCTCCATCGGCGCCCCCTACGCGAGCGGTGAGGCCGGCAAGACGCCGCCGTGCGGCATCACCTATCTGCGAGCGACCAATGGCCGGCCGTACAGGCTGAAGGCGTCCATCACATGGCAGATCTCGTGGGAGGGGTCCGGCGGCTCGAGGGGGGACTTGCCGGACGGCACCTTCGAGACCACTCAGGACATGGCTGTCCAGGAGATCCAGTCCGTCAATCGCTGAACGTGATACGGGCGTTCTGCTGCAGCCCGGGAACGGAACGCGGGGAGAGAGGAGCGTATATGGCGGAGCGACTGTCGGTCGATGGTGACGAACTCGCGCATTTCATGAAGCTGCTCAAGAAGTCGAGCACATCGCTCAACGGGCTGCGCAAGGCCCTGAGCGATGCGACCGTGACCGGGCTCGGAACTGACGATCTCGACTCCGCGTGCGAAGAGTTCCAGAAGGACTGGAAGTACGGCACCGAGCAGATCGGCGAGCAGACTGATGACCTTGCCGAGATCATCGGAAAGAGTAAGGACAGCTACCAAGAGGTGGACAAGGCGCTTGAGCAAGCACTGAAGAAGGCTGAGAAGGGTCATGCCGGGGGTTCGAAGTGACGTACACCCCCGGTATTGAGCAGACAGGCGCTGCTCCCGATGCCCGAGCCCATGCAGATCTCAGTAAGCCCCAGGGCCTGAAGTCTGCTCCAAGGATCCCCAACCCGGACTACCCTCACCTCGGCTTCAACCCGGTGCCGGGGGACACGGACGCCGTCCGCGACCTGCACAAGAAGCTTTCGACGTGTGCCAAGGTGCTGGAAGACACGCACAGCTTGGTGACCAAGCTGCTGGAGGGAAGCTATTGGAAAGGTGACGCGGCTGTCGCTTTTCGAGGGCAATTGGAAGACGGTCCACTGCCGCTGAACCTGAAGAATGCCGCACATTCCATCCGTAAGGCAGCTCGCCAGCTTGACCGTTGGAATGGCGAACTGGACGACTTCCAGCGCCGCGCCAGGGGCCTGGAGAGCGCCGCGAAGGATGCGCAGGCCGTTCTGGACTCCGCGAAGGGACGCCAGTCCACAGCCAAGAACGACCCTGATCTCGACAAAAAGGGATCTCGTCAAAGCGCCGCGCACAAATCACTGATCCATGCCAACACGGCCGTGGAGGAGGCGCAGGCCGACCTCGACAAGATCATCGGCAAGGCGAAGAAGCTGGCCGAGGAGCACGAGGAGAAGGCACACCACCGAGCCGACAAGATCCGCGACGCAACGGAGAAGTTGGCGCCGCACGAACCGGGCGTGTTCGACAAGGTCGTGGACTGGCTGGAAGACAACCTGCCCGACATCCTCAGCGCGTGTGCAGCGGTGCTCGGCGTCATCGCATTGTTGGGGCTCACCGCGATCGCTCCCTGGGCGCTGTTCTTGGCGGCCGGTCTACTGAGTGGAGCTGCCTTTGGCTTGCGGATCAGTGATCCGGAGGTCCGGGCGTCGTTGGCTGACGGTTTCCACGGCGAGCTCGACGCCGACTTCTGGAGTAACGCCCTAGGGGTTGCGGGCGACTTTCTTGGAACGCTGCCGGCATTGGGGGCGGTGGCTAAAGGTGCCATGAAAGCGCCGGAACTCATCACAGCTGCATCGCGGGCGACTGGTGAGGCTGATGAGGTATTGACCCTGGGGCAGAAGATTGCCAGGGTGGGCAAGACATTCGGAACTTCCCTCGGAACTTCCATCAAGACTCAGGCCGTCAACGCTGAAGGAGCCGTAAACATCTTGGCTCATGAAAAGGTGTTCGGAGGTCGATTGGGTCCCATTGTGGAAGCGGTCGACAAGCCGGCCACCATCCTGGGCGCTGGCACTGCGTTGTACGGTTTGGCGGGTAGTGTTTGGGACAGTCTGGACAATGACACCGCCTCCGTCATCACCAGTGGTCTGGATGGGCCAAGGACCGCAGCCGTGGACCTGCCTGCAACCCTTGGAGCCCTTCACTTCTTCGTTGTCGGGGCGAGGGCAGCGTCATGAGCGACGTTCCCTATGTCATCGACGCGTCGGCGCGTAGTCGCGACGCGGATATCTGGTTCGCGCTGCCCGCCGGCTTCGTGGCTCTTCCGCTCGTTGAACTGGCCGCGACGGCTAGCAGTCCAGAGGAGGCAGGGCCGGGGGCTGTCCTGGGTCCGCTGTTGGACGGGGTCCGCGACGCCGAGACTCGGCAACGACTGTTGACGGACTTCGCTCCCCTCCAGCGCATGGCTCAGGCGGCAGTGGCGAGCGGCAGCATTCACTGCTCACTTGGATTGCACTCGGACGATCAGGGTGACGGACGCCCGTTGCTTTCCGTCTTCAATCTTGCCTGGCGTGCGACCGCTTGGGCTCCACGCAGCGTCACCGCGGCCCGCGCAGCTGTGGGCAGTGGGGCCGATCAGATCGAGACTCTCGACCTTCCCTGTGGGCCAGCCTCAATCGTAGTAAATCACTTGAAAATATCCATTGAGGGACCCCTCGGTCAGCAGGAGTTGCTGCAGATTGCTGCGTATGTCCCGTGTCCGGATGGGATGCGGATCGCGATCCTGACGTTGGCCACCACGGGAGTCGAGCGCGCGGATCAATACCGTACGGTTCTTCGGGACATCGCCCGCTCGATCAGCTTCGACAACCCGCTTTCGGACGCACCAGATGAGGAATGACATGGCTGCCATCCGCCACTCCACGGCGTGGGACGACCCAGCTACGCGGCGCGCCTGGACGCAGTTGTTCGTATGCGCGCTTCTCGGGCAGCTCTTGTGGCCAGTGGCGTGGGTTGCGCTCCTCGCGTGGCACGTGAGTCTGCCTGTCTGGACGCTTTGGTTCTTCTTCCTCCCGTTGCTCTACTCGTTCTATCGAACCTTCCTCCAGCCCGCATACGTCACTTCGGCTCTTCGAACGCGCCGTCTCCTACGGGAGCACCCATGGCAGGTGTTCGACGCCCCCGAAAGCGGTATCGGTGAGATTCCCGGTGCCGGAATGGGAGACGTCTGGTTGAGCTTTCCCAATCCTGAGCAAGCGGGTGAGAAAGTGCCGGTGATCTTGCATGGCCATGTTCGGTCCGCATGGTGGAGGCGACGCCTTGGTCGAGGGTTCACCACCAAGAAGACTGCTCAAGCGAAGGAGATCTGGCTCGCGGGAGATCCTCGTTCCGCAGGTGTAATCGCGGTTCCGGGCCCGCAGCGTCTCTTCGTGATCTATCAGAATCTGAGTCGCAAGGCGGAATGACCCCTGAGAAGTGCTGAACTTGATTCGGTTATTTCGAGGCGGTTTGCTTGACAGTGGCCCGCGACTTATTCGTAGCTCCTGAGGGGTGAGGTGCGCGCAGGATGGTTGGCGCGGATCACGTTTCCCAGTTTACGTAGCCCCCATTGCCACGTCGTCGCAGAAGGTCTCCCAGACCCGTTGGGTGCGAGAGCGGTCTCGTCGATGGTGAAGCTGAGGTCGTTGATGACGTGATGAGTGGTTCGCTGACCCGATGATGGGGATCTGCACTATGTGACCAGTGGCCATGTCGACGGCGATGCGTCCGAACTGGCCACTCATAGCGATGGCAACCAGCCCCCGCTCACCGATTGCCGCGAAGCAGTGGAGCTCGCTCATCGGCCGGTACCCGTATCCGATCAGCCTGCCGGGGAAGCCGGTCGCTCGAAGATCGACAGCGATCTGGATGGGTGCCACGAGTGGGGCCTAAACAGGGATCGGGACGAACTCGGGCTTCGGCGACTGCGGTTGGGGCTGGCTCGCGAGAGGATCTCCTCTCGACGGCCTGCTTACCAACCGGCATAGGTCCCCGAGCCAAGCCGCTCAGGTCTGGCGATCGATCTCTACAACGCCCAATCCAGTCCGTAGCGAGTTTGACCCGGTGCGTGGACCAACCTGATTCGCATCTTGCCGTTGAACTCTGTGCTTTGAATCTCACTCGGCACAGACGGTTGGCCTCCTGACCGCGCCAAGGTCAAGGAACAGCTCTTTCAGCCCCTCTCCTGATTGGGTACCGATTTGGGTCCGCAGGCCCATGCTGCCCAAGCTGTCCGTCCCTACCGTCGGAGCCTGTCGTGCGTTGCTGGCGCGGGGTTGGCGTGACGTCGCCCGGAGGTGGGTGAACTCGGCTCTCCGCCGCGGGGGTTGAGGGGGCGGAGGCATGGCCGTAGGTGGGGGAGTCCCGGTGTTCGGGGTGGGTGGTGGGCGGCGGGCCGTCATGCCCAGCTCCCTGTCGTTCGCCCTCGTGCTCGTGCACGTGCTGTTCGCCGCGACGGTCTTCGGCGGAATCGGTCTGCTGCTCACCGCGGCCTCGGCCGACGCCCTCGACGGCGGAATGCTCGCGCTGCTCGTCTACGCGGCCGCACCCGGCACCCTCGGATGGTGGCTGGCCCGGCGGAGTCGGGAGGGCGGGGGCCGGGTCTGGGGCGGGCTGGTCGCCGTGCAGATCTGGCTGGTCCTCTCCTCGGTCGGCAACATTCTTCACGGCTCGCCCAAGGGGTTCGCCCAGCTCTTCCTGCCCGTCCTCGTCCTGTTGTTCCTGGCCCGGCCGGACAGCCGCGCCTGGTATCGGCTGCCCGGCCACGAGCGGCCCGAGCGGCGGCCGTTCTCCCTGGCGCGGATGATCCGCTGGCGTCGGGACGAGGGCCAGACCGCGGTCGAGTACGCCGGCCTGATCGCCGTCGTCGCCGCCATCGTCGTCGCCCTCCTGGTCAGCGGGCTCGGCACACAGATCTACGGCGGCATCCAGGCCCAGGTCTGCAAGGTCACCGGCACCGCGTGCCCCGCCCCTTCCGGCGACGGTACGGATGTCCGGGCCGGGAACGGCAACGCCGGCAGCCCTCAGCAAAAGAATCCCCAGCAAGGCGATGGCTCCCAGCAGAAGAACCCTGACAACCCTCAGCAAGAGGGCCGGCAACAGAACGGTCAGCAACAGAACGGCCAGAAGGGGAACGGGCAACAACAGAACGGCCGGCCGCAGGACCGGCAACCGTCCGCCGACTCCCACCCCACCGCCCCCACGGACGACACCGCCGTGGACGAGACGGACGACGACAAGGACGCCGCCGCCGACGGTGAACCCGGGTGGGAGGACGATCAGAAGGCTGCCGAGGACCAGGAGAAGAAGGACGACGACGGGGGGTGCTTCTCCGGGGTCGGGGCCTTCTTCGGATGTGCCGGGAACCAGGTCAAGCAGGTCGGCCAGGGGTTGTTCGTCGACGGGGTGTGGGGTGACGTCAAGGGGGTCTACGACATCGTCCGGCATCCCCTGGACACCCTGAAGGGCTTGAAGGACTACGGCAGTTCGATCGCCGACCAGTGGTCGCAGGACTCCAAGGACGCCGGCAGGAAGTGGTCCGAGGGGCACTACTGGGACGCCCTGACCGACTGGGGCGGCGCCACCGTGAACTCGGGCGGCAAGATCCTCGACGACATGTTCATCGGGGACGACGTCCGCGACCAGTGGTACAGCGGCAACAAGACCCGCGCCGTCACCACGGTCATCTGGAACGTCGGTTCCCTCTTCATCCCCGGCTACGGCGAGGCCAAGGTCGGCGAGAAGATCGGCAAGCTGGGCAAGCTCGGAAAGCTCGGCAGGCTGGGTAAGTTGGCCGAGAAGGCGGGCAAGGCGGCGGAGGACGCCAAGAAGGCCGCCAAGGTCGGCGACGCCGAGGCGGCGGAGAAGGCGGCGAAGGACGCCGACCGCGCGGCCGACGAGGCGGAGAAGAAGGCCCGGGAGACCGGCTGCACCATCTCCGCCCCCGGCCGCCGCATCCCCTACGCCTACGACCACGGCTCCGACCACGGCCACGGCCACGACCACGATCAGGACGGCACCGCCCCTGCCGACGGGACCACGTTCACCGGCTCCTCCGGCACCGGCACCACCGTCCTCGCCGCCGGCGGCTCCCCGTACGTCGTCCTCGCCGAAGGCGGCTGCGACGAGGACGCCAAGAAGGCGGCAGAGGAGGCGCGCAAGCAGGCCGACGCGGCCGCGGAGGCGGAGAAGGCGGCGCAGAAGGAGGCCGGCCGCAAGCTGGTCGCCAAGTGGAAGAAGCCGTCCTGGTACAAGGACCTGAAGAACCCGCGCGCGGGCTTCAAGGACGCGGGCGACGGCGCCTGGAAGGCCAAGAAGTCGGTGGCGTACTGGCCGACGCAGGAGCGCTGGATGCGCTACCAGGAACAGATCTCCAAGGTGAAGCGCGGCAAGGAGTACTCGGTCAAGGATCCGCAGACCGGCCGGGCCGTCGACTTCGACGGCTGGGACTCGGCACGGCAGACTTACGTCGAGGCGAAGTTCGGCTACGGCAAGCAGGTCGCGCCGGACGGCACCCTGGTCAAGAAGCAGGCCGACAAGTTCATCGAGCAGGCGCGGCGCCAGTTGCGGGCGGCGAACGGGAAGCCGGTCGAGTGGAACTTCTCCAACGAGAAGGCCGCCAAGGCCGCCCAGCGCGCCTTCCGCCAGGCCCGCGTGAACGTGGTCGTCAAATACACCCCCGTGCAGAAGTAGGACCCCGACACACAGACGCCGACACACAGACCCCGACACACAGTCGCCGGAACCCAGACCTAGCACCCCGATACACAGACGTAGGAGCGGAGTAGCCCGGATGCCGAACGAAGTGGTCGTGAACGTGGCCTGGGGCCCCCGTCCCGAGTCGCCGGAGGCGCTCGCCGCGCGCTGGCTCGAGACCTTGCGGCGGCTGACAGACCTGTCCCAGGGCGCCCTGGCCGAGTGGCGCTGGGAGGAGGACGCGGGCCCGGGAGCCCCGGTGCCGACGGACCCCGACGCCTTCGCCACGGACCTGCGGGACGCCAACACCCAGGACGACCTCGACATCCTCGGCTACACCGGCCACGTCGTCGCCACCCAGCAGGACGGCAGCCACGTACGGGCCCAGGTGATCGCCGGCGGAACGGACGAGTACACGCCCTTCACGGCGACCCTCGAACTCTTCCGCGCCCCGACGTCCCCCCGGTCACCGCTGTCGGACCACTACGCCGAGACGCTTGCCGTGCTCGGCGGAGTGTGGGACGCGGACTGCGGTCTCGTCTTCGACTGGGACCTGTCGGACGCCGTGCAGGAGTCCTACGGCCTGCAGAACACCGACCCGAGCGCCGGCTGGTCCGTCCACCTCTCCGCCGGCCGCGCCGCCCGCGTCCCCGCCGACTTCCCCGCCCGCCGCCTCCCGACGGACCACGGCGGACTGGTCCTCGACCTCGCGGACACCCCGGGCGCCACGCCCAGCACGGAGACGGTGCTCGCCGCGCAGAAGGCCCTCATGGAGTGCGGCGCCCTGGAGCCCCTGCCGCTCCCCGCCACCAGGCCGACGCTGTGAACGACGCCCCGAAGGCCACCCCGACGCCCACCCCGCCGCGCGCCCAGGATCAGTTCTCCACCTCCACATACGTCGCCGCGATCGCCGAGCACCTCGCCCGCCCCCTCCCCGAAGAGGGCTTCCACCTGCTGAGGCTGCACGAGAGCCGGGACTTCTCCTCCGCCGACCCGGACGACGACTGGGCCGAACTCATGCGTGTCAGCGAGGAGTTCCACGCGGAGCTCGAGGACCTCGCGACCGCCCTCGACGCCCGTTGGGGCCCGCACGGGCAACTGTCCATGGAGGACTACGCCTTCCTGGACCCCGACGACGAGGGCGATGAGGGCGATAAGGGCGGTGTGGGCGAGAGCGGCCTCCCGCCCCTCCTCCGCGAACTCGTCCGCCAGGGCTGGTTCGGTGACCTCCTCCACTGGCGCGCCGGCGACCGCGTCGTCGCCGCGAGCGTCGGCCACGAGGACAAGGAGGAACCGGTGGTCCTCTTCGCGGCCGTGACCGGCCCCGACGGCGGACTGCCGTAACCCTTCGGTCCTTTGGGCGTGGATTTGGGTCCACGGGCCCATCTCGGGCAGACCGCCTCTTCCTAACCTCGGCCGAGTAGCCAGTCGAGGGGGGGCGGTCATGGCGTCGATCGGGGGAGTGCCGGAGTCGGGGGCCGGGTGGCCGGGAGGACACGGCCGGCGCCGGCCCATGCCCACACCGCTCGCCTCCGCGCTGGTTCTCGTGCACGTCCTGTTCGGCATGACGATCGTCGGCGGCCTCGGTCTGCTGTTCACGGCGACGTCGGCCGGCGCACTCGGCGGCGGCGTCCTCGCGCTGCTCGTCTACGGGGCCGTACCCGGCACCCTGGGCTGGTGGCTGGCCCGGCGGAGCTGGGAGGGCGGGGTCGCGGTACGGCGCGGTCTGATCGCCGTACAGGTGTGGCTGATCCTGAGCGGCGCGGCCAACCTCGTCGCGGGATCGGCCCGCGGCGGAACGCAGCTCGTGCTGCCGATCCTCGTCCTGTGCTTCCTGCTGCGCCCGGAGAGCCGTCGCTGGTACGACGTTCCCGGACTGGAGCGCGCCGAGCGCCGCCCCTTCTCCCTGGCCCGCATGATCCGCTGGCGCCGGGACGACGGGCAGACCGCGGTCGAGTACGCCGGTCTGGTCGCCATCGTCGCCGCGATCGTCACGGCCCTGGTGGTCAGCGGGCTCGGGACCCAGATTTCCGGCGGCATCCAGGCGCAGGTCTGCAAGGTCACCGGCATGGCCTGCCCGGCCCCGTCGGGCGGCGGTACGGACGTCACGGCGGGGAACGGGAACGGGAAGGGCACCGCCGACCCCGGCCGCAAGACCGACGCCCCCGGAGCCCAGAACCCCGCCGACAATCCCGCCGACGATCCGGCAGGCAAGCAGGACGACAAGAAGCAGGACGACAAGAAGCAGGACGACAAGAAGGACGACAAGAAGGACGACAAGAAGGACGACGGCTGCTTCTCCGGCTTCGGCGCCTTCTTCGGCTGCGCCGGCAACCAGGTCAAGCAGGTCGGCCAGGGCCTCTTCGTCGACGGCGTCTGGGGCGACGTGACCGGGATCTACGACATGTTCCGGCACCCCCTCGACACGCTCAGCGGCCTCGGTGACTACGGCAAGCAGCTCGGCCACGACTGGGTGGAGAACTCCAAGGGCGCCGCCGACATGTGGTCCAAGGGCGACTACCTCGGCGCCCTCACCGACTGGGGCGGCGCGTCGCTGAAGACGGGCGGCACGGTCCTCTACGACATGTTCATCGGCAAGGACGTCGCCGACCAGTGGAACAGCGGCAACAAGACCCGCGCCGTCACCACCGTCGTCTGGAACATCGGCTCGCTCTTCATCCCGGGATACGACGCCGGAAAGGTCGTCGAGAAGATCGGCGTCCTCGGCAAGCTCGGCAAACTGGGCAAGCTCGCGGAGAAGGCCGGCAAGGCGGCCGAGGACGCCAAGAAGGCGGCCAAGGCCGGTGACGTGGCCGGCGCGGAGAGGGCGGCCAAGGAGGCCGACGACGCCGCGGAGGAGGCGGAGAAGAAGGCCAGGAAGTCCGGCTGCACCATCTCCGCCCCGAGCCGCCGCATCCCCTACGACGGCACCGCCCCGGCGGACGGCGGCACGTTCACCGGCTCCTCCGGCACCGGCACCACGGTCCTGGCCGCCGGCGGCTCCCCGTACGTCGTCCTCGCCGACGACGGCTGCGACGAGGACGCCAAGAAGGAGGCCGAGGAGGCGCGCAAGCAGGCCGACGAGGCCGACGGCGCGGCCGGCCGGATGACCAAGGAAGAGATCGAGGCGGCGAAGAAGCCGACCGTCCAGCAGGGCGACCCGAAGAAGTTCAAGGACCACTTCCTGCGCCACAAGAAGCTGGTCGAGGACGCGCTCGGCACGAAGTACAAGAAGCTCAAGGAGGACGGGCCGCGGTTCCTGCAGGACATCGAGGCCAACATCAAGAACGGCACGTTCAAGCTGGTCGGCAAGGGCACGCTGAAGAAGGGCGAGCCGGAGGGTCTCATCTACCGCGGCAACGGCGTGACCATCGTGCTGCGTGAGAACGGCGAGTTCTGGACCGCGCTGAAGTCCGGCGAGGGGCTGGACACCTCGATCGAAATCACCAAGAAGGCCGAGTGACCCGTGGTCCAATCGGACCGAGGCCGAGGGACAGGAGCAGGCAGTGACCGCGTGGAACCGCATCGAGGACGTCCTGCGGCGGCGTCACGTGACGGACGTTCTCGTGCCCGGTCTCATCGACCGGGACGAGCTGCCCGTCCCCGTGTTCCGGCCGCAGCCGCTCGTGGTGCACGTGGTGCTCGACGAGGGGGTGCTGCGGCTCGAATCGGTCGGGCAGTACGACCAGTTGGCGGTGCGTCTCGTGGAGGACGTCTCGCTCGGCGGGGTCGAGTTCTTCGAGACCGTGGAGGAGGAGACGGACGACGAGGTCGCCCACGCCTCCTGGGGGGAACAGCTGTTCGGGGACGGCTGGGCGCGGCTGCGGTGTACGGACGTGCGCACGTACACGGACCCCGGCTCGGACCCGGCCGGGGGCGTCCTGAAGTGCCTCGCCCTCGAACTCGAGTCCCGTCACTGGCTGTTCCTCGACCCGACCTGGACCTTCGGCATCAGGATCGGCAACGCGGAGGACATGCGGCGCTGGGAGAAGGACCACTAGCGGACGCCGACCCGGTGCACGTTCACCTCACGCCTCGCCCGTGACCTCCACCCGCGCCCCCGCCCGCAGCCCCCACCCCGCCATCGCCCCGGCCTCCGCCTCCAACACGTGACGGGAGCGGGGCCGCGGCAGTCCCAGCCGCCAGGGCTTCATCGTGCGTACGGCGATGACGTTGAGGTCGCGGTCCAGATAGGCGACGTCGATGGGGATGCGCATGCGGAAGGTGTGGATGCTGTTGGCGGGGGAGAGCAGGATCGCCCCGTCGACCGAGTCCCGGCCGAGCAGCCCCTTCGTACGGGCCCGGTAGGACGTGGCGATCTCCAACCGCACCGGATGTGCGCCGAGTCCACCGTCCCCCCGCACCATCAGCGTGCCCTTCCCGTCCTGCCAACGCCGCCCCATACCGAGGCTCCCTTCCGTTGTCGCCGCCGTACACGGGAGGACCCCGCGCGCCGGAGAACCGCGAGAACCGAACGTATCCGCACACCACTGGGCCCTACATGGGCCCACGGACCCATGCCGAACCCGCCCCCGCCGCCATAGGGTCCCGCCGTGGGCGTACTCCTGATCGTCGTGGCTGCCGTGTGGGGAGCGGGGGCGGGCCTCGCGCTGCCGCGTGCGGCGCACCGTTTCTCGGTCGAGGCGGGCGAGCCCTGGAGCGCGAGCTGCCCCGCCGGGCACCTGATCACGGGGCCTTGCGGCGGCTGGGTGGGCCGGGCCAGCTGCGCGACCGTGGAGCGGGCCGGCCCGTGCGGGACGTACGGCCCGAGCACGCGCATCGTCTCCGCGGCGACCGCCCTCGTCTGCGCCGCGCTCGCCGCGGCGGGCGGCCCGCACCCGGAGACGGCGGTCTGGGCCCTGCTCACCCCGGTGGCCGTCCTGCTGACGCTCGTCGACCACCGGGTCCACCGCCTCCCCGACGTGCTGACCCTGCCGCTGGCCGCCGCGACCGCCGTCCTGCTCGGCGTCGCCGCGCTCCTGCCGGCCGCCGCCGGCTCCTGGTCCACCTCCCTGCTCGGCGGCCTGGCGCTGGGCGGCGCCTATCTCGTCCTCTTCCTCATCAATCCTTCCGGCATGGGTTTCGGCGACGTGAAGCTGGCGCTCGCACTGGGCGCGGCCCTCGGCTGGTACGGCTGGGGGATCCTCCTGAGCGGTGCCTTCATGGGGCTGCTCTACGGCGCGGTGTACGGGCTCGGGATGGTCGTGCTGCGCCGGGCGGGCCGCAAGTCGGCGATTCCGCTGGGGCCGTTCATGACGGGCGGGGCGTTCACGGGCCTGCTGCTGGGCGCGTTCGCGGCACGCTGACCGCCTCCGCATCGCCTCCCGATTGTCTTCGCATCGCCTTCTGATACCTCCGTAGCTCCTCCTGATCGATTTCCGCCCGCTCTGGATACGGTGAGCGGCGACCGGTTCGGACGGACGACTGCTGGGTGAGAGATGCCGAAGATCGTGCTGATGATGAACATCTCCCTGGACGGCTTCGTCGAGGGCCCCGGTCACGACATCTCCTGGCACTGCGTCGACGCGGAGATCCACCAGCACTTCAACGGCACCATCCGGCAGTTCGGCGCCCTGCTGACCGGCCGCCGGACCTACGAGCTGATGGCCCGCTACTGGCCCACCGCGGACATGGACCCGAACGTCTCCGCCGTGACCGCCGAGTTCGCCGGGATCTGGCGGCACATCCCGAAGGTCGTGTACTCGCGGACCCTGCTGGGCGCCGACTGGAACGCGACCGTCGTACGGGACGTCGTCCCCGAGGAGGTCAGGGCGCTCAAGGAGCGGGCGCACGGCGACCTCGGGCTCGGCGGGGCGGGGGTCGCCGCGGAGTTCCTGCGGCTCGGGCTCGTCGACGAGTACCGGATCTACGTCCACCCGGTCCTTGTCGGCCACGGCACCCGGCTCTTCCCGCAGGCCGACTTCACCGCGTCGCTCCGGCTCGCCGAGAGCCGCTCCTTCGGCAACGGCGTGGAGTTCCTGCACTACGTGCCGAACGCCGTCGGCGCCGCCTGGTAAAGCAGTTGTCCGGCCGGTTTCGGCGCGGGTAGGAAGGAACGCATGACTGGACTCGGTGCCGTGTTCCGCCCCCAACTGCCCCCCGAGCGACTGCGCGCCGTCGCCCGTGCCGCCGACGAGGCCGGGCTCGAAGAGCTCTGGCTGTGGGAGGACTGCTTCCTGGAGGGCGGGATCTCGGCCGCCGCGGCCGCCCTCGCCTGGACCGAACGGGTACGGATCGGCGTCGGCCTGCTGCCCGTGCCGCTGCGGAACGTCGCCGTGACCGCCATGGAGACCGCCACCCTGCACCGGATGTTCCCCGGGCGCGCGATCGTCGGCGTCGGGCACGGCGTACAGGCGTGGATGGGGCAGGTCGGGGCGCGCGCCGAGTCCCCGCTGACCCTGCTGCGCGAGCACCTCCTCGCCCTGCGCACCCTGCTGAGCGGCGAGCGCCTCACCACGAGCGGACGCTACGTCCGCCTCGACGACGTCGGCCTCGACTGGCCGCCGCCCGCTCCCGTGCCCGTCTTCGCCGGGGCCACCGGACCGCGTTCGCTGCGCCTGTCGGGCGAGGCGGCGGACGGCACCGTCCTCACGGCTTCCACCACGGTGGACGGCGTACGCCGGGCCCGCCGGCTCATCGACGAGGGGCGCGAGTCGGCCGGGCGGACCGCCGATCCGCACGAGGTCGTCGTCTACCTGCTCGCCACCAGCGGCCCCGACGCCGGCGCCCGGCTCCGCGCCGAGCAGGCCGGCGAAGGACTCGAACCCGCCCCCGACCTCGGGGTCGCCGGCGACGCGGGCACCGTCGCCAAGGCCGTGCGGCGCCTCGCCGAGGCCGGCGCCGACACGGTGATCCTCCAGCCGACGGGCGACGAGCCCGACCCCGAGGGCTTCGTGCGCTTCGTGGCGGAGGAGGTCAGGCCCCTCGTCCCCTGACCGGCCCGCCGCCGCCCGGTCACCCGCCCTGTTCGCCACTCACTCTTCTCCGTTGCCGTTCTCCGTTCTCCGATCTCCGACAGGACCGATGTCGCCATGCCTCTGAACCAGTCCCGCAGCTTCGAGGACCTCGTCGCCGAGGGTGCCGCCGTGCCCACCGACGGCTGGGACTTCTCCTGGTTCGAGGGCCGGGCCACGGAACAGCGCCCCTCGTGGGGGTACGCCACCTCCCTGGCAGGCCGGCTTTCCGGGGCCACCGCCGCGCTGGACGTCCAGACGGGCGGGGGAGAGGTCCTGGACTTCGCGCTCGGCCGTGCCGCCAAGGCCCCGGCGCTCACCGCCGCGACCGAGGGGTGGCCGCCGAACGTCGCCAAGGCCGCCGCCCTGCTCCGCCCCCGCGGCACGGTGGTCGTCGCCGCGCCCGAGGACGCGGCGCTCCCCTTCGCGGACGGCTCCTTCGACCTGGTCGCCAGCCGCCATCCGGTCACCCCGCACTGGGCCGAGATCGCCCGCGTCCTGGAGCCCGGCGGCACGTACTTCGCGCAGCACGTGGGCCCCCGCAGCGTGTTCGAACTCGTCGAGTACTTCCTCGGTCCGCTGCCGGCCGAGCAGAGCGCCGTCCGCGACCCCGGGCGCGAACGGGCCGGCGCCGAGGCCGCCGGCCTGGAGGTCGTCACCCTGCGCGCCGAGCGGCTCCGCATCGAGTTCCACGACATCGCCGCCGTCGTCCACTTCCTGCGCAAGGTGATCTGGATGGTCCCGGACTTCACGGTCGAGGCGTACGAGGCCCGCCTCCGTGCCCTGCACGACCGGATCGTCACCGAGGGACCCTTCGTCGCGCACAGCACCCGCCACCTCTTCGAGGCCCGCAGACCGCACCACCGCTAGGGCCGTCGCGCAAGGACATGGCCCTGGCGCGAGGCCACGGATGGGCCGAGCCCGAGGAGGCACCGCCCCGCCGCCCGGGCCCGTCCCCGCCCGGCGGGCGGTGCCGTCGTCCTGCGCGACCGCCGCCCGCACGCCGCCGACCACACTCCCGTCCGGGCCCGGTCGCTCGAGGTGTCTGCCCGCGCGCATGGCCGGCACCGGAGACGCGCTGATCGGTCGGCGGCACTCCGGACGAGCCGACTCGACGGAGTCCCGGCGCCTGATCACGCGTTCCGGGACGTCACGGCGTCAGCACCCACCGGCCGCGCTGTCCACCGCCGCGGAGCGCCTGGTAGGCCTGGGCGGCGTTCTCCAAAGACACCGTGCCGGCGCGACGGGCCTCCAGTTTTCCCTCGGCCGTCAGAGCGAGCATGTCGCGCAGCCGACGGCCGTCGGGGACCACCACTCCGCTGGTGATCGTGATGCCACGTTCCGGCTGGGGCTCCAGGCCGGGGAAGACACCCGCATACATTCCGTGGTCGCGGACACACCGGAGGGCCGCGTCGTTCAGCAGCGCACCGTCCAGCACGGCGTCGAAGCCCGTGACTCCCTCCAGACCGCCGATCGTCTCCGCGGCCCCGGCCCGGGTCAGGAACTCGGCGTCGGACAGGCGCGCCAGAGCCGTGACGGACCAGCCGGCGAGTGCGGCGAGGGCGACCGCGTACCCGCCGACTCCGCCGGCGGCTCCCGTGACCAGCAGGCGCCTGCCACGGGAGGGGCCGAGCCGGGCCAGGAGCTGGTCTGCGGTCAGGGTGTTGAGCGGGACCGTGGCCGCGTCCAGCAGGTCGACGCCGTCGGGCACCGGCGCCACGTCCGCCGCCGGGACGATCACGTACTCGGCCGCTGTTCCGGCGGCGGAGTGCGGCGCGTGAGGAAAGGTCAGGGCCGCAACGGGCGTGCCGACGGGCAGGTCGTGGACGTCGGGACCGGTCATGTCGACGACGCCGGCCACGTCCAGACCGACCCCCAGACGACGTTCGGGGGCGCCGTCCGTCGTGTCGCGGCCCCAGCCGCCCAGGACATGAAGGTCGGCCGGGTTGACCGCGGCCCCCACCATCCTGATGCGGACCTGCCCTGCGGCGGGTTCGGGATCGGGGAGATGCTCCACTGCGAACCCGTCTGTTTCGGCTGACCAGTTGACGATGATTGCGCGCATATCTGCTGTTCTTTCAGGTCGTTGTGCTGAGGTGGGGGACTGCGCGGCGGCACCCGGAGACGCCGCGCTGTGGCTCGGCCGTGGGGCCGGCGAGCAGGTCGCGATCAGTGGCGGACCAGCAGGACCACCGCGGCCACGACCACGCCGAGGGCTATCGCGGCGAGGCCGTGGACCACGCGGTGCGCCCGTACCCCGGGCAGGTGGCGGTCCACCGCCAGCCGGCCGGGTCCGGTGAGCGCCAGCGCCGCCGCGGCCACGGCAAGGGTGAGTTCGTATTCGACGCCCGTGGGGACGAAGAAGCCGCCGCCCCACTTCACGGCCATGGCGTTGATCATGACTCCGACGACCGCGGCCCCGGCGAGAGGGGTCAGCAGGCCCAGAGCGACGCCGAGACCGCCGAGCAGTTCGCTCAGCCCGTCCACGACCGCCATGGTCTTCCCTGCCGGATAGCCGACTGACGTGAAGAACGTCCCCGTGCCGTCGAGGCCCGGGCCGGAGAACCAGCCGAACAGCTTCTGCGCGCCGTGGCCCGCCATGGTCAGACCGAGGGCCAGGCGCAACAGCAGCAGCCCGGTGTCGTAGGCGTGCGGTGGAGCGCCCTGCTCGTCGGCTGCCGACGTAAGGGAGCTGGAGTGGTCCAGCGTGCTGCTGCGGGAAACGGACATGGGTCAACTCATTTCGGGGGAAGGCATGTTGTGGTGTGATCGCCACCCGGCGTGGCGAGGGGCGGCACAAGGCCGGCGAAGAGACGCGGAAGGGCCGGACGGCTCAGAAGAGCGTCTTCTCCGCTTCGTGGGTGAACGGAACGAAGCCGTCGCCCCGGCCGTCGAGGACTTTCCTGGCCCACTCCGGGTCGGCCAGCAGCGCACGGCCGACCGCGACAAGGTCGAACTCGTCGCGCTCCAGGCGCTCGACCAGCGGTTCCAGCCCCGCCGGCCCGGCATTTCCCTGGATGACGTCGGCGTCGAGGCCCACCGAGCCGACCGTGATGGCCGCCTTGCCGGTGAGCTTCTTGGCCCAGCCCGCGAGGTTGAGGTCGGAGCCGTCGAAAGCCGGCTCCCAGTAGCGCCGCGTGGAGGCGTGGAAGGCGCTGACTCCGGCATCGGCCAGCGGAGCGAGCACCGCCAGCAGCTCGTCGGGGGTGTCGGCGAGCCGGGCGTCGTAGTCGCTCGCCTTCCACTGCGAGAAGCGGAAGATCACCGGGAAGTCCGACGAGACCCGCTCCCGTACGGCCTCCACGACTTCGGCGGCGAACCGTGTGCGCTCCACCGCGTCGCCTCCGTAGCGGTCCGAGCGCCGGTTGGTGTGCGACCACAGGAACTGGTCGACGAGGTATCCGTGGGCCCCGTGTATCTCGATCCCGTCGAAGCCGATCCGCTCGGCGTCGGCGGCGGCCCTTGCGAACGCGCCGATGACGTCGTCGATGTCCGCACGGGTCATGGCGCGGCCGCCTCCCTCCGTGCCGGCCAGGGTGAGGCCGGACGGTCCCATCGCGGGCGCGTCGGGAAACGGCGGCCTGCCCGGCTCTCGCACCATGCCGACGTGCCACAGCTGCGGCACGACGCGTCCGCCGGCGGCGTGCACGGCGTCGGCCACCCTGCGCCAGCCTGCGAGCTGCTCCTCGCCGTGGAAGTGGGGCACGGCGCCGTCGTCGCCGGCCGACGGATGACCGACGTACGTGCCTTCCGTGATGATCAGTCCCACTCCGGCCGCGGCGCGGCGCGCGTAGTAGGCGGCGACGTTCTCGCCCGGGACTCCTCCAGGAGAGAAGGACCGGGTCATCGGGGACATGGCGATCCGGTTGGGGACGGTCAGACGTCCCAGACTGAACGGCCGGGACAGGGCCCGGGCTGCGGGGGATGACACAGTGCTGCTCCTTGAGCGCGTACGGCATGGATCGTGTACGGGGGTGGAACGGAGGGCCGGCACACGGGCGCGGCAGGCAGGTCTGTCCGCCGGGTGGCGAGCGTCTTGACGTGCCTCGACTCGGACAGTCGCTTCGGCGGGAAAGAGCCCGGGCGAAGGACTGAAGACCTGGAGGGCCCCGGGTGCGACGTGGGCGCGCCACCACCCGAGGCGTGGGGTCACGCTTGTTCCGCGCGGTCGAGCAGCGTCTCGATCAGGGACGTGCCTTCCCGGGCCAGCCAGGTGTCGAAGTCCATCAGGGCCGGGTGCTGCGCCCGCAGAGCCGGGATGTCCGCCTGCCAGCCGCTGAACGAGAACGTCCCCTCGGCGTCGCCCGCGGCCACCGGGGCGACCGGCTCCTCGCGTTCGGGGGAGAACGGCAGCGTGCGACCGGTCGCCCGGCTGATCGCGGCGATCATCTGGTCGCGGGTCAGTTCGTCACCGGCCAGCTCGATCGCCTTGCCCAGGTACTGCCCGGGGTCGCCGAAGGCGAGAGCGGCGAAGGCGCCGATGTCGCCGACGGCGATCAGCTGAACGGTGGCACGGGATGGAATCGCCCCGATGAACGTGTGCTCGCCGGTGAGGCCGTACGCCGGATCGGCGTGGTTCTCCATGAACATCACCGGGCGGAGAATCGTGGAGGGAATCCCCAGAGCACGGATGCGCTGCTCGACCTGCCACTTGATGTCCCAGTGCGGGATGCCGCTGTTCCGGTCGGCGCTGCCCACGGAGGCGTACACGAGGTGCTCGACGCCCGCTTCGTGCGCGGCCTCGGCGACATTCAGCCCTCGCTGGAGCTCGTTCTCGGTGAAATCCGGCGGGATGAGGGAGGGCTGCACGCTGAAGACCCCGTACGCCCCGCGGACGGCGTCATCCAGGGACCCTCGGTCGTCCATGTCGCCGGGCACCAGCTCGGCCCCTAGCCGGGCCAGCTCCTGCGCCGGCGAGCCGGCCGGGTCGCGCACCAGCGCCCGTACCCGCCATCCACCGGCGAGCAGGTGCCGGGCGGTGGCGCCTCCCTGCCGGCCGGTGGCACCGGTGACGAGGGCGATCTTGGATGTGGGGGGCATGACTCTCCAGTGCTGTAACCACCCGGAGCGCCGCTCCGGTAAAATGCCAGAGGTGCCTCCGACTTTCCGGAGCACCGCTCCGCCAGCTTACGGAGCACCGCTCCGGCAGTCAACGGAGCACCGCTCCGGTTTGAAAGAGGTGTCGATCGTGCCGCAGGTGTCTCGCGCCAACGCCCGCAAGAACCGTGAGCTGCTGCTCGCCGCGGCGAGGGAGGCCGTGGCCGAGCACGGCACCGACGCCTCGCTGCGCGACATAGCCCGTCGCGCAGGTGTCGGCATCGGAACGCTCTACCGGCACTTCCCCACCCGTGAAGCGCTGCTCGAAGCCCTTCTCGACGCCAACTTCGACGCCCTGCGCACCCGGGCCGAGAGCTTGGTCTCCTCCCCCGCGCCCGGCGAGGCGCTGCTGACCTGGCTTGCCGAACTGGCGGCCGGCTCGGCCACCTATCAGGGCCTGCCGGAGTCGATCATGAATGCGCTGGCGGACGAGGAATCGGGCCTTCACGCCTCCTGCGCCGAGATGCGCTCCGCAGGAGGGCGGCTGCTGGAACGCGCGCAGGAGACCGGCTCGGTCCGGCCCGACGTGACCGTGACCGAGGTCATCTCCCTCGTCCTCGGGCTCGCCTGGGCGGCCGAACGCTCGGTGGAGCCTTCCGATCTGGTCGCCCGCCTGCTCTCCACCGCGATGTACGGGCTCGCCAGCCGCGGCCCGTGCGACTGCGGGCGGGCCACGCCCGCCGAGCCGCTCCGTACCGCCTGAGACCTCGCCCGTCCGGCGGCGGGCCGGCGATGTCACCGACGGCGAGGCTCTGCCGGGTCCACCCGCGGCCTCACCAGGGCTGCCCGCCTCTTCGGCTCCTCGCCGCTCCCGGTACGTGGTCCGACGAGGACCAGCGAGATACGGGCATCGCCGGCGGGCACCGGCTCACCCAGGGCGGGGTGAGGGCGTCGAGGCGTCGGTCGTTGTCGTCCGGGGGTACACCGGTGTCCACGAGGCCGTCGACTAGGCGTGCGGTCCCGACGTCACCTCGCCGATCACCAACTCCGGCTGCGCCTCGAGCACTTCGCCCAGCCGCTCCACCTGCCCGGACAGCTCCTTGTGCTGCCGCGCGGTGAGCCGTCCGAGGGGCTCCACCGTGACCGTCGTACGGCGGCCGCTGCGGCGCTGGTGCCACACCCCCGCCACCACGCCGTCCACCAGCAGCACCGGGAAGTTCCCGGCCTGCCCGCCGGCCAGCGCCCGCCGGTAGGCCGGGCCCGGGAACAGCGTCTCCCGGGGCTGCGCGGCGATGGCGTAGGCGTCGAAGTAGGGCAGCAGACGGACCCCGCGGACCCGGTCCCCGGGGAACTCCGTGTCACCGGCCACGATCCAGCACCCCGGCTCCCCCTCGAACGCGACCTCCTCGATCTCCCCGGCCCCGGCCAGCCGCCGGAACAGCGTGGTCGCCCAACCGCCCGGCGCCGCCAGCCACTTGGCGAAGTTCTGCGGCGTGGCCGGGCCGTACGCGTGCAGGTAGCGGAGCAGGAGCTCGCGCACCGCCTCGTCGGGCGGCAGCGGCGTGAAGCGGGGCGGGCGCGTGTACGTGACCTTGCGGCCGCGGTTCGGGCCGGAGCACAGGGCGCCGGACTGGCCGGCCCGGTGCATCACCTGCCGCCAGCGCGGCCACAGATCCTGGAAGGCGGGCATCACGCGGTCGCCGGCCCAGGGGCCGGTGCGGGCGACGACCTCCTCGCTCAGCTCGTCGACCGTCAGGCACACCCCCTCCAGCGCGTCCCCGATCGCCGCAACGATCTGCCGCGCCTGCTCCTCGGTGACCCGCACGTCCGGCGCGAACGGCCCCGCCCCGGACGGCACCGCGGGCAACGCCGAGCACCACAGGGGCAGTTCACGAGCGGGCAGCAGATGCACCGTCCCGCGCGGCCCGTGCATCTTCACCAGCGACGCGGGTGCGGCATCGCCCCAGAGCGCGGCGCGCACCCCGGCCCGTGTCACGTCCGCGGTCCGCAGTCCCACCGACAGCTCCGCCGCGGACAGCACCTGCGCATGCGCGCCGAGCATCGCGCCGACGACGTCGGCGACCGGAGTGCCGCTTCGCGCGGGCGTGGCCAGGAACTGCCGCTCCAGCCGCCGTGCGCTCGCCTCGTCCCATGTGATCGTCAGGGTCATGAGGCGACGGTAGGCCGGATGGAGGTCAGATCCCGTCCGCCATCCGTGATGTCTTTCTCCCCACCGGACCGGACATTTACGGCATCAGGGGCGGGTCGCACTCGCACATTCACAGGTCCGACTCGGTTTTCACATTGTTATCAAGGTTGGCTCGCCTCCGCCCTCGAGTGTCACGTAAGTTCAAGAGCAGGTAATTCGCGTGAGCAAAGCTGCGCGGCGGCACCGCGCAGTGGAGGGGGCTGCGCGGTGCCCTTTCCCGCGTCAAGCCCGGATCCGCGGCCCGGTTCACCCGCCTGGGGGACAGCGCCCCGCCCGCCGACCGAACTGCGCACCGGCCCGCATCCGGCCATGAACCAGCCATAAGACGGCCGCGTGACGGCCACCGGCGCGTCGCCGTTCGATTCCGGAGAGTAGTTGTGGCACGCCGATGCACCCACCGGCCCTTACGAAGGGTTATGGTGGAAACCCCCCCTCGGGCCGGTCCGTCTCCCCCCCACGGACCGGCCCGTTTTATGTTCCCGGCGGGCACGGGCGAGGGCTTCCGGGGCGCGGGGAGCCGCGCGGCGAGCCACCCGCGCACCCGCATCCGCCGGCGGACGGGACCTCCCGTGAACCCGTGGCCCCAACTCCCCACCCCGGCACCCCACATCCCATGCCGCAGCCCCGCAGGGGTAGGCTGCGAGCCGCGGGGACCGCATCTGCACGGAGGGGCTGACAAACACGTGAACCTGCGCGACAAGCTGCGCGGCCTGCTCGTCAGGCTGTATGCGCGCCGGGTGGAGGGCCACCTGGACCACGCTCAGGTGCCCAAGCACATCGGCGTCATCATGGACGGCAACCGTCGCTGGGCGAAGGCCTCGGGTTCCACCACCGTGCACGGTCACCGGGCGGGCGCCGAGAAGATCGAGGAGTTCCTCGGCTGGTGCAGCGAGACGGACGTCGAGGTCGTCACGCTCTGGCTGCTGTCGACGGACAACTTCGACCGTCCGCAGGACGAGCTCGGCCCGCTTCTCGGGATCATCGAGGACGTCGTGAAGACCCTCGCGGCGGACGGCCGCTGGCGGGTGCACCACGTCGGCACGCCCGACCTGCTGCCCTCGCAGATGCAGACCACGCTGAAGGAGGCGGAGGAGACCACCGCCCACGTCGACGGGATACTGGTCAACGTCGCGATCGGCTACGGCGGGCGGCAGGAGATCGCCGACGCGGTGCGCTCCATGCTCCTCGACGCCAAGGACAAGGGCACCTCGATGGACGACCTCGCCGAGGCCGTCGACGTCGACATGATCGGGCGGCACCTCTACACCCGCGCCCAGCCCGACCCCGACCTGGTGATCCGCACCAGCGGCGAGCAGCGCCTGTCCGGATTCATGCTGTGGCAGACGGCGCACTCCGAGTACTACTTCTGTGAGGTCTTCTGGCCGGCCTTCCGCAAGGTCGACTTCCTGCGCGCCCTGCGTGACTACGCGGCGCGACACCGGCGTTACGGCGGCTGACACAGGCCTTGCCACGCCTGGCATCGGCGGCCTCGGAGCGCGCCGGCAGTACCCCATTTGGGGCGGAAGTAACAAGGAGTTCACCAGCGCGCCGCCATAGATGTCGGCATGGTGACGCTTGTTCGAGGGCATAAGCCAAGCAGGTCGACACCCGAACCACGGGTGTCGGATCTCAGCGGACGGCACGGGGCCGTCCGCCCGGGAGGCCCTTTGCACCAGCCCGATCGTGCGGTCACAGCACGGACGAAAAGGCGGAGGGCCGGTTTTCGGCCCGTGCATGGCGGCCGTCGACCGGCCCAGCTCCACTCCGTCGCTCCCCGACCTCATCCGAGGGGGTACGTCCTTCCGTGGTGACCAGCACAAAGCGCCACAAGCCAGACCGGCGCACCTATGTTCTCGACACCAGCGTCCTGCTGGCCGACCCGAACGCCCTGAGCCGCTTCGACGAGCACGAGGTCGTGCTCCCCATCGTCGTGGTCACGGAGCTGGAGGCGAAGCGGCACCATCCCGAACTCGGCTACTTCGCCCGGCAGGCCCTGCGCCTGCTCGACGAGTTCCGGGTCCGGCACGGCCGCCTCGACGCCCCCATCCCGATCGGTGAACTGGGCGGGACCGTCCGTGTCGAGCTCAATCACTCGGACCCCAGCGTGCTGCCGAGCGGCTACCGCCTGGGGGACAACGACTCCCGCATCCTCGCGGTCGCCCGCAATCTGCAGGCCGAGGGCTTCGACGTCACCGTCGTCTCGAAGGACCTGCCGCTCAGGATCAAGGCCTCGTCCGTCGGTCTCCTCGCCGAGGAGTACCGCGCGGAACTGGCGATCACGGACTCCTCCGGCTGGACCGGAATGTCCGAAGTGACCCTGCCCGGCGAGCAGGTGGACATCCTCTTCGAGGAAGGGCACGTCTACGTGCCGGAGGTCTCCGACCTCCCCGTGCACACGGGCCTGACGATCCAGTCGGAGCGCGGCAAGGCCCTCGGCCGGGTCACGCCCGAGGGCAACATCCGCCTGGTGCGCGGCGATCGGGAGGCCTTCGGCATCAAGGGCCGCAGCGCGGAGCAGCGGATCGCGCTGGATCTGCTGCTCGACCCGGACGTCGGGATCGTCTCGATGGGCGGCCGGGCCGGCACCGGCAAGTCGGCGCTCGCGCTGTGCGCGGGTCTGGAGGCCGTGCTGGAGCGCCGTCAGCACCAGAAGGTGATGGTCTTCCGTCCGCTGTACGCGGTCGGCGGGCAGGAACTCGGCTATCTGCCCGGCTCCGAGGCCGAGAAGATGAGCCCCTGGGCGCAGGCGGTCTTCGACACGCTGTCCGCGGTCACCAGCCGCGAGGTCATCGAGGAGGTCACCGCGCGCGGCATGCTCGAAGTCCTTCCGCTCACCCACATCCGCGGACGCTCGCTGCACGACGCGTTCGTGATCGTGGACGAGGCGCAGTCGCTGGAACGGAACGTGCTGCTGACCGTTCTGTCCCGGATCGGGGCCAATTCACGGGTGGTTCTCACCCATGACGTGGCACAGCGGGACAATCTGCGCGTCGGTCGCTACGACGGAGTGGTCGCCGTCGTCGAGAAGTTGAAGGGGCATCCGCTCTTCGCGCATGTCACGCTGACGAGGTCCGAGAGGTCCCAGATCGCGGCCCTTGTGACCGAAATGCTCGAAGACGGGCAGATCTAGCCGGTCTCACCGACCTAGGCCCAATTGGGGCCGGTTACGCGTCAGTTGGCGCCGTCCAGCAAAGGCTGCGAGCCTAGCCGGGCGGCGCCTTCGCGTGCTGCCGTTTCTCAAAATCCCCAGGGTCAAACGGGATGTGAGCTTTCACACGCAACTCAGAATTGCCACCCGGCGTCCGGTTACGGCAGAGTCTCACTCCTGTCAGGCCCCGCATACGACACACCTGTACCCCCAGCGGTACGGCACCACAGAAGCACCACAGCTAACTCCACAGCGTCGTCGTATGCCGCCCGAGCACCATGCGGCGCTCCTCCAGCAGGAGTTGCCCACCGGGCCCGTGCCTCCCGTGACCAAGCAGTGGGGAGGCCAGCGTCAGGGGCACGATTGCGTCCGCCAGGGTCACCGAAGCGGGCGATGCTGGAAGGAAACCGAGTGAGCCGGATTTCGGTCCGGGGATTCGCAGTGGCCTCGGCCACCGCGGTCACCGCCGTCGGAAGCGTTGTCGGAGTTGCCTCGGGCAGCACTGCCCAGCCCAACGACGCCGAAGCGACGGCATCCGACGCGACGCTCCTGGCGGACATACCCACGGGCCAGCAGGCCCAGGTGCAGACCGCCTCCCTGACGCAGCAGGCCGACGCACAGGCGATCCAGGCCGACGCCAGCGCCAAGAAGGACGCCGAGGAGGCGGCCCGCAAGGCTGCCGCCGACACCGCCATCGCCAAGAAGGAAGCGGCGGAGAAGGCTGCCAAGGAGGCCAAGGAGCGTGCCGCGGCGAAGGCCGCTGCCAGCCGCAGCAAGGCCACCTCGGCCGACTTCCCCGTGCAGAGCTCGTACTCCGTGAGCCAGATCCAGGCGATGGCCCGGCAGATGGTGCCGAGCGGCCAGTTCCAGTGCTTCAGCAACATCGTGGACCACGAGTCCAGCTGGAACTACCACGCGGTCAACGCCGGCTCCGGCGCCTACGGCCTCTTCCAGGCGCTGCCCGCCTCGAAGTACTCGTCCGCCGGCTCCGACTGGCAGACCAACCCGGCCACCCAGATCAAGTGGGGCCTCAACTACATGAACAGCCGGTACGGCAGCCCGTGCGAGGCCTGGTCCTTCTGGCAGGCCAACAGCTGGTACTGAGCCGCCGAGGTCCTCGGCCCGTCTCTCAACCTTGCGCAGCCCCTCCCCGTCATAGGGGGAGGGGCTTTCGCCCTGTACGGTCGAACGCAACGGCTCCAGGGGGGAGTGGTGGGGACAGACGGGGGAAGAGGACGCATCATGTCGCGAGTGCCAGGGTGGCTCGGTCGGATCGGCGCCGGCCTGACCGAGGTGAGTGAGCGTTTGGACGAACGCCGCGCCGAGGTCGAACGGGAGTCCACCGAGGACGACACACCGTCTTCCCGGAGCAAGAACGGGGCGAAGCCGGCCCCGGAACGCACGGCCGAGGTGCCGTCGCCGCGCCCTGCCCGGCCGGTGCGCCCCGAGCCCGCGCAGGCCGTGCCGTGGGGCGTGCGGGTCGCGGCGGAGGCCGGCTGGCGGCTGCTGGTGCTCGCCGGCACCGTCTGGGTGCTGATGCGGGTCATCAGCGCCGTACAACTCGTCGTCCTCGCCTTCGTCGTCGCCCTGCTCATCACGGCTCTGCTCCAGCCGACGGTGGCCCGTCTCAAGCGGCACGGCGTTCCGCGCGGCCCCGCGACCGCGCTGACGGCGATCCTCGGCTTCGTCGTCATGGGCCTGATCGGGTGGTTCGTGACCTGGCAGGTCATGGAGAACATCGACAACCTCTCCAGCCAGATCCAGAGCGGCATCGACGACCTGCGCAACTGGCTGCTGAAGAGCCCCTTCCACGTCACCGACAAGCAGATCAACCAGATCGCCAAGAACCTGCGGGACGCGGTCGGCGCGAACACCGACCAGATCACCTCGGCGGGCCTCGAGGGCGTGCAGGTCGTGGTCGAGGCGCTGACCGGCATCCTGCTGACGTTCTTCTCCACCCTCTTCCTGCTCTACGACGGCCGGCGCATCTGGGAGTGGACGCTGAAGCTGGTGCCCATGGCGGCCCGTCCCGCCATCGCGGGCGCGGGTCCGCGGGCCTGGCGCACGCTGACCGCCTACGTGCGCGGCACGGTGCTCGTCGCCCTGATCGACGCCATCTTCATCGGCCTGGGCATCTACTTCCTCGACGTGCCCATGGCCGTGCCGCTGGCCGTCTTCATCTTCCTGTTCTCCTTCATCCCGCTCGTCGGCGCGGTGGCCTCCGGCGCGCTGGCGGTGGTCGTCGCGCTGGTCACCCAGGGCGTGTTCACGGCCGTGATGACGCTCGCCGTGGTGCTCGCGGTCCAGCAGATCGAGGGCCACATCCTCCAGCCGTTCATCCTCGGGCGCGCGGTGCGGGTCCATCCGCTCGCGGTGGTCCTGTCGGTCGCCGCCGGCGGCATGGTGGCGGGGATCGGCGGTGCCGTGGTGGCCGTGCCGCTGGTGGCCGTGTCGAACACGGTCGTGGCGTATCTGCGGGCGTACTCGGCGGAGCACATTCCCGGCGGCGACGAACAGCCCCCGGCGGAGGCTCCGCAGGAGATCGAGGACGAGGTCGCGCGGACCGGCGCGGGCGCCGGGGAGGCGCCCGCCCAGGACGGCTCCGAGGGCGCCCGCAGCTGACCTTCGAGGCGCCTGAATTGCGTTCGCCGTTCGATCAAATGCGCGCCGAACAAAGCCAATTGAACGGACTCCGGGTGCAACTTCCGTCACCTGGGGACAGGTCGGAAATCTCCGGCCGGAATATGCGTTCGGCCTGATACGAATTCCCCCCTCAGCGGTACGCGACAGGGGGTGTCATGTCGGGTCACGACCTGCTGGCACGGGCTCTCGCTGCCTGCGGGCGCGAGGGGTGGACCGGTGCCCTGCGGGTGACCGGGTCGCCGGGCGGCGTGCTGCACCTGCGGCACGGACTCATCGTCGCCGCCGAGTCGCCCGGGTCGCCGGGGCCGGAAGCGCTGCTGCTGCGGTCCGGGCGGGTGGACGGCGAGCAGTGGGCCGCGCTGGTGCGCGAGGGCGGGGGCGCCCGCTGGCCGGCCGCGGGACTGGTCGCCGGCGGCTACGCCGGTGCGGCCCAGCTCGCGGTGGTGTGCGCGATGGCGCTCCAGGACGCGGTGTTCGCGATCCTCGCGGGCCGCGTCGAGGACTGCGAGCGCGTGGAGGCCGGCGTGGAGCCGCCCGCTCCGGTCTCCGTCGGCGAGCCCTGCGCACGGCTGCTGGAGGACGCCGCCCGCAAGCTGAGAGCCCTCGCCGCGCTGCCCCACCCTGTGCACCCCGACCGTGAACGGCCGCTGCCCGTACCGGAGTCCACCGCCCCGCTCGGCGAGCTCCGCACCGATCTGCTCGCCCACGCCGACGGCCGCCGCACCGCCCGAGACCTCGCCTTCCGTACCGGCCGCGGGGTCTACACGGTCACGGTCGAGGTCTCCCGCATGCTCACCGAGGGCCTGCTGCGGTGCCCGCCCGAGCCGGCGCCCATCGCGGTCCGCGTGGCCCCGGAGGGCATCCACAGCCGCACCCCGCCGCCCCCCGCGCCACCGCCGCCGGAACCGCCGGCGCCGGTCACTCTCCCCCGTCGCAGACCGAACGGCTTCTTCCGCCTCCGAAACGGATCCCCGAAGTGATCGAACCGACCAGACGCGTACCGAACTGTGAAAAGACACACGGGAGTTGAGCACATGGACCACGAAGCCCTCGCGCTGGAGATGCGCGGCCTGCGGGAGCAGGTGACCGGTATCACCGATACCGCGGTCGCGGCGGCGGACGGACTGCTGATCGCGGCCGACACCGCCGACACGATCGACCCGGAGGGCCTCGCCGCGCTCGCCGCGGCAGGACTCGGGCTCGCCCGCCGTACCGCGCAGGCGACCTCACGCGGCGCGCTGCGCCAGACGGTGACGTACGGCAGCCACGGCTGTGCCGCCTTCTACGCCGTCGGTGACACCGCGCTGATGGTCGTTCTGGGCGACGAGGGCATGGATGTCGACCGGCTGCACCGGGCGACCGCACCAGCACTGGATCGCATCGGTTCGATCCTCAGGCACAAGACGGCAGAAGGAGTCTGAAGGGATGGCGACGAAGCGTATGACCACCGGTTTCTCGGACCAGGTGATGGGCCTGGTCAAGGCACTTCGCACCGACGCCCCGGAGTGCGTCGCCTCGGGCGTCGTGGACATGTCCACGGGGATGCTGCTCTCGTACGAGACCATCGACAACCATCCGCCCGAGGTCCTGGACCTGCTGGCGGGCGCGACCCTCGACCTGTTCCAGGGACGCACGGTCGTGATGATCGAGGACGTCTTCAAGGAGCGCCGCGGCATCCAGAGCGACAACCATTTCTTCCAGGAGATCCTGGTCAACAGTGAGAACCTCACACACCTGTTCGTGCGCATGAACGAGCAGCAGGACGTCGTCGCCGTCGTCGTCTGCCGCAAGTCGGTCAACGTGGGCATGCTCTTCGCCCAGGTGCGGCGGGTGGTACGGGAGTACAGCCTGTGAACGACGGCAGGCCCCTCCCCGCACCGGGGAGGGGCCTGCGCCAGGGGCTCACTCGGTGCGCAGCCCGTCCGGCCGCATCAGCCGCAGCAGCGGCGGCAGGCTGAGCAGCGTCACCGCGAGGACGACCGCCGCCCCGATGCCGGTCATCGACAGCACGCTCGCCCAGTCCACGCTCACCGTGGCGCCGGTCATCTTCAGCAGGACCACGCCCAGCGTCAGCCCGACCACCGACGCGAGCAGCAGGCCGAGCGCGATCGGGATCGCCGTCTGCCACAGCACCGACAGGCTCAGCGTGCGGCGCCGGGTGCCGAAGGCCACCAGCGAGGACAGCAGCTTCTTGCGCTCGCGCAACTGCTCCAGCTGCGACACCAGCAGACTCGCGCCGATCAGCACCAGCACGCAGGTGGCGCCCACGAACAGCCCGGTGCGGATGGACCGGAACTGCAGCGACTGCTTGGTCGACGTCAGCGTGAACACGTCCGCCAGCGGATCCAGCCCGGCGGCGGTGTTGCGCGCGTACTCGTCGGCGTCCGGCATCGACCGGTCCAGCGAGAGGTACACCTTCTGGCTCAGGCCGGGCGTCGCGGCCGCCGGCAGCGCGCCCGAGGTGATGAGCAGTCCGCCGCGCTTGTAGCCGGTGGGGTCCTCGCGCTGTCCCGCCGTCTTCACCCCGGAGGGCACCTTCCAGGCCGCCGGGTGGCTGCTCGACCCGCTGTAGGCCGGGTCGAAGTACAGCGTGCGGCCGGCCGTGACCAGCTTCTTGGTCTCGGTGCCGTATTCGTCGCCGTCGATGCGGAAGATGTCGCCGTTGCGGCAGGACGTCAGCCGGGCCACCTCGCGCAGCTGCGCGCAGCTGCCGACCGCCACCTCCAGCTCGTTGTTCGGGTCCTTCGGCCCGTCGCCGAGCGAGCCGAGCGACAGCGCCGTGACCCGGCGCACCCCCTCGGTCGCGGCGAGCTTGTGGTCCACCTCGGACAGCGGGACGTCGCCGCGTACGGAGATCTCCATCTGCGCCCGGTCGAGGTCGTTCCTCGTCCACTTGGTGTAGTCGTGCTCGACCCCGGCGAACAGCATCTGCAGGGCGACCGCGCCGGCCACCGCGACCGCGATGCCGTTGACCATGCGGGCGGCCGAGCCGCTGCTCAACTGGAGCCTGCGTACGGCCAGTTGCCAGGAGACCGGCCCGGAGTTCAGCCGGGCCACCACGGCCTCGACGATCCACGGCAGCAGGGCGGTGACGCCGATCAGCAGCAGCACGGTGCCGCCGATCACCATCCACTGGTTGAAGTTCCCGTTGTCGTTGCCCTGGCCGATCATCGGGTACAGCAGCGCGAGTCCGGCCAGCGGCAGCAGCAGCCGCCACCACAGCCGGCGCCGCGGCGGCTTGGCCGTACGGACCACGCCGAGCGGCTCGATGACGACTCCGCGCAGCGCGAACAGGGTGACGAGGACGGCCGCGGCGGGCACCGCGACGGCCACGACCAGGACGAGCGCCGGCGACGGGTTGAGGTCGCTGGGGAAGACGCTGATGTCGCGCACCTGCAGCGAGGCCGCCAGCTGACGTCCCGTGAGGAAGAAGACGGTGCCGAGGACAAGCCCCAGCAGCGCCCCGGCCAGCGCCTCCCCGCCCGCGATCCGGCGGGCCATCCGGCCGTCCGCGCCGACCAGCCGGAGCGCCGCGAGCCGGCGGTCGCGGCGCTCGCCGCCGAAGCGGACGGCCGCGGCGATGAACACGCCGACGGGCAGCAGCAGCACCACGAAGATGATCGTGACGAGCAGGATCAGGATCGGGTCGAGCCCGTCCGGCCGATTGTTGGGGGAGGGCCCGAAGTAGTGGATGCGCTCGACGCTGCCGCCGGCCAGATGCCGCTCCAGGCCGGTGGCGCCCGCGTAGTAGGCGAGTTCGCCGGGCCCGACGAGCCCCCGGTCGGCGATGGTGCCCACGGCCCGGTAGGGGATGCGCTCGCGCAGCAGCTCGCCGGAGCCGGAGGCGAGCAGCTTCTTCAGCGCGGGCGAGACGACCATCTCGCCCTTCGCCGGGAACGTCGCGACGCCCGGCGGCAGCGGCGCCTTGGCCCCCTCCTGCTGGAGGAGCCGGCCGCGCACGTCCGCGCCGTGGAAGGTGGTGTCGGTCGAGGCGATGATCAGGGTGTCGTCCGCCTTCGGCAGCACCTTCCCGCTGTAGGTGAAGTCGTCCCGGGCGCTGCCCCGCCTGTCCCGCTCGGACAGCGCGCTCGGAATGGCGGTGGTCAGCAGCAGCAGCGCCACCCCGAGCCCGACGCCGACGGCCGTCAGCAGGGCCCGGGTCCAGCCCTCACGCCCGCCCGCGAAGGCGAACCGCATCCCCATGGCCAGGTCGTCGGCCCACTGCCGCCCCCTCATACCGCCCGCTCCATGTCCCGCGACTTGCCGTCGCGTACGACGATCTCGCGGTCCGAGTACGCGGCCACCCGGGCCTCGTGCGTGACGAGGACGACGGCGGCGTTGGTGGACCGGGCGGCGTCCGTGAGCAGGTCCATCACGCGCTCGCCGTTGAGCGAGTCGAGCGCGCCGGTCGGCTCGTCCGCGAACAGCACCCGGGGGCTGGTGACCAGGGCCCGGGCGACGGCGACGCGCTGCCCCTGACCGCCGGAGACCTCACCGGGGCGCTTCTTGCGCAGGTCGTCGACCTCGAGCCGCTCCATCCAGGTCAGCGCGGTCCGCTCGGCCTCCTTGCGGGAGGTGCCGTTCAGCCGCAGCGGCAGGGCGACGTTCTCCACGCAGGTCAACTCCGGTACGAGCTGGCCGAACTGGAACACGAAGCCGAACTCCGAGCGGCGCAGCGCACTGCGCGCGGCGTCGCTCATGGTCGCCATCTCGCGGCCGTTGTAGGTGATCGAGCCCGTGTCGGGCGTCACGATGCCGGCGAGGCAGTGCAGCAGTGTCGACTTGCCGGAGCCGGAGGGGCCCATGACGGCGACGACCTCGCCGGGGTGGATGGAGAACTCGGCGCCGTCGAGCGCGGTGGTCGGCCCGTACGTCTTGTGCAGATTCTCGGCCGCGAGCAGGGAGCCGGGGGGCGGGGTCACTTGGCCACCACCTCCGCGAGCTTGTCGAGGCGTGCGGCGGTCAGTTCCAGCCAGCGCAGGTCGGCCTCCAGGTGGAACAGGGCGTGGTCGCAGATGAGCTGGTCGGCCAGGTCGCCCTTGCGCTTGCGGTCGGTGAGGATGCGCATCATCCGCAGGTGCTCGGAGCGCTGCAGGTCGAGGATGTCGGCCGCGTCGCGGTGGGTGAGCAGCGCGAGGACGACCTTGGTGTAGAGCGTCGACTGCAGATACGGCTCGGGCGCCTCCGGCGTCGCGAGCCAGCGCTCCACGTCGGTGATCCCGGCGTCGGTGATCGCGTACCGCTTGCGCTCGGGCCCGCCGCCCGCCTCGATCCCGTCGACCTCCACGAGCCCGTTCTTCAGCAGGCGCGACATCGTCGAGTAGACCTGGCCGTAGTGCAGCGGCCGGTCGTGACCGAACTTCTCGTCGAAGGCCCGCTTGAGGTCGTAACCGTGGCGCGGCCCGGACTCCAGGAGTCCTAGAAGGGTGTGACCGATGGACATGCGGAGCACTCTACACACGGTGTATACGCCTGATGTATACGCGGAGTGTGTAGATCATGGCGGGGTGTGCGGCCCCGCAGGTGGGGGCCGATTGTCACAGCTCTGTCACAGGGTCCTCAGCGCTCCGGGCCGGTGGGAGGCCGGCCCCGGCGCGGGATCGGCCGCGCCTCCCCGGGCAGCCGCCCCGCGTCCGCCAGCGCCCGGCGCAGCAGGAACTCGATCTGGGCGTTGGCGGACCGGAGCTCGTCCCCGGCCCACCGCGCCAGCGCCTCGTACACCGACGGATCCAGCCGCAGCAGCACCTGCTTGCGCTGCTGCGGCCGGCGCTCGGGCGAGGGCGGGGGCCCCTCGGAGGACGCCATTACTGGTAGAGGGTCCCGGTGTTGAGGACGGGCTGCGGCGCCCGGTCCCCGCACAACACCACCATCAGGTTGGACACCATCGCCGCCTTGCGCTCGTCGTCCAGTTCCACGATGTCCCGCTCGGTGATCCGCGCGAGGGCCGCCTCGACCATGCCCACCGCTCCGTCCACGATCTGCCGCCGGGCCGCCACGACCGCTCCGGCCTGCTGACGCTGGAGCATCGCCGAGGCGATCTCGGGAGCGTACGCGAGATGCGTGAACCGCGACTCGATGATCTGCACGCCGGCCGCCTCCACGCGCGCGTGCAGCTCGACGGCGAGCTTCTCGGTGATCTCCTCGGCGTTGCCGCGCAGCGAGAGCCCGCCCTCGTCGTGGGCGTCGTAGGGGTACTCGATGGCGATGTGCCGGACCGCGGCCTCGGTCTGCGTGGCCACGAACTCCAGATAGTTGTCCACCTCGAACGTCGCCTGCGCGGTGTCCCGCACCTTCCAGACCACCACCGCGGCGAGCTCGATCGGATTGCCGTAGGCGTCGTTGACCTTGAGGACCGCGGTCTCGTGGTTGCGGACGCGGGTGGAGATCTTGGTGCGCGAGGTGAAGGGGTTCACCCAGCGCAGGCCGTCCTGGCGGATCGTGCCGCGGTAGCGACCGAAGAGCTGGACCACACGGGCCTCGCCCGGTGCCACGGTGTTGAGCCCGCGCAGCGAGATGAGCGCGGCGATCAGGACGACGACGCCGCCGACGGCGAAGCCGGGGCTGACCGAGGCGGCCGCGAACAGGCCGATCGCCACCAGCACCCCGAGCAGTCCGAGCAGCAGCGCGAGCGCGCCGCCGATGCTGTGCGCGGCGAACTCCCGGACCCGCGGTGCGGGCATCTCCGGGACGTCGGCCGCGGGTGCGGAGTCTTGTGCGGACATGAGGGCCCCCGTTCTCGTGGCGCGTTCGTCTGTTAGCGCCGTTCTAGCTAAGTGATAACACTTTACTCCGCAGAGCAACCCTCAACCCCCTTCAGCCGTCGGTTCCGTTGGGGCGGGTGCTGATTGTCACGTCCGCAAAAGGCCGGATCGACGGACCTTCGTCACATGTCACGGTGTTAGCTTCTTGAGCTGACTTGAGCGGCGAACCTGTGTGACGTGTGAGCACACATGAGCGAAGCGGAGCGGAACGGACCAATGGGACGAGCGGAAGACAGACGAGCGCGACAGCGCGGTGGCCGCCGCGCGGCGCCCACGCGCTCTTCCACGGCGAGCACGACCGCGTCGGCCCAGGAGCCCGTGACGGTCGTCGGAGGCCGGGCGGCGGCCCGCAGGGCGGCCCAGGGCCGGGGCCGGACCAAGGGCAAGGGCAAGGACGGCCGGAGCTTCATACGCCGGATGTTCACCTGGAAGAAGATCGTGGGGACCTTCTTCGGGGTGTGCCTGCTCGGCATGGGCGCGTTCATCGCGCTGTACATGATGATCGGGATACCCAAGGGCAACGCCGACGCCACGCTCCAGAGCAACGTCTACAAGTACAGCGACGGCTCGCTGATGACCCGCGACGGCCAGCGCAACCGCGAGATCGTGGACCTGGCCAAGGTGCCCAAGGGCGTCCAGCGCACCTTCGTCGCCGCCGAGAACAAGTCCTTCTACAAGGACAACGGCGTCGACCTCAGGGGCACCGCCCGAGGTCTGCTCAACACCCTGTCCGGCAAGGGCGCGCAGGGCGGTTCGACCATCACCCAGCAGTACGTCAAGAACTACTACCTGACGCAGAACCAGACCGTCTCGCGCAAGCTGAAGGAACTGGTCATCTCGCTGAAGCTGGACCGCACCAAGTCCAAGGACTACATCCTCGCCGGCTACATCAACACCAGCTACTACGGACGCGGCGCCTACGGCATCCAGGCCGCGGCGCAGGCCTACTACCGCGTCGACGCCCAGGACCTGAGCGTCGCGCAGGGCGCCTATCTCGCCGCGCTGCTCCAGGCGCCGAACCAGTACGACTGGGCGATCGCCACCGACACCGGCAAGAGGCTGGTGCAGGCCCGCTGGAACTACGTCCTCGACAACATGGTCGAGGAGGGCTGGCTCGACAAGGGCAAGCGCGACGGCCTGAAGTTCCCCGTCCCCAAGGCGCCCAAGGCGGCGCCGGGCATGGGCGGCCAGACCGGCTACCTGGTGGACGCGGCCAACAACCAGCTCGCCAAGCAGCTCGTCGCGCAGGGCACCGCCGACAACATCAACGACGCCGAGAACCTGGTCAAGGCCGGTGGCTGGACCATCACGCTCAACATCGAAAAGAAGAAGCAGGCCGCGCTGGAGAAGGCCGCCAAGTCGCAGCTGACCAGCAAGCTCGATGCGAAGAAGCGCTCGGTCGACGCCGACGTGCAGGCCGGTGCCGTCTCCGTGAACCCGAAGAACGGCGCGGTCGTCGCGATGTACGGCGGCCAGGACTACTACAAGCACTTCCGCAACAACGCGACGCGCACCGACTACCAGCCCGCCTCGACCTTCAAGCCGGTGATCCTCGCCGCGGCCCTGGACGAGGACGCCCAGACGCAGACCGGCAAGCCGATCGCCGCCAACACGGTCTACGACGGCACCAGCAGGCGCCCGGTCGTGGACCACGGCACGAAGGTCGGCTTCGCGCCCCAGAACGAGGACGACGCGGACTACGGCGACATCAGCGTCCAGACGGCGATGAACAAGTCCGTCAACTCCGTCTTCGCGCAGATGGGCGTCGACGTCGGCATGGACAAGGTGCTCAAGGTCGGCAGCGCCCTCGGCATGGACACCGGCGACCTCAAGGCGGTGCCCGCGCAGACCCTGGGCACCATGGGCGCGAGCCCGCTGCAGATGGCCGGGGTCTACGCGTCCCTCGACAACCACGGCAAGAAGGTCACGCCGACCATCCTCAAGTCGGTGGAGAACAGCCGGCACCAGGTCACCCTGCCGAAGGCGGTCGGCGAGCAGGTCATCAGCCGCGAGGCCGCCGACACGGTCACCTCGGTGCTGACAGGCGTGGTCGACGACGGTACGGCCAAGGTGTCGGTGCGGGACAACGCACAGCGTGACGGCCGCAAGGTCGCCGGCAAGACCGGTACGTCCGACGAGAACCGCTCGGCCTGGTTCACCGGCTACACGCCCGACCTGGTCACCTCGGTCGGCCTGTTCGGCGAGTCGAAGAAGAACGGCGCCCAGGTCTCGATGTACCACGCGGGCGGCTTCGACCGCGTCAACGGCGGTGGCTTCCCGGCGCAGATCTGGGCGGCGTACACCTTCGGTGTCTCCGCCACGGGCCTGAAGTTCGACCTGGACACCACGCAGGGCGCGGCGGTCCAGCCGACCTTCACGCCGACCCCCACGAAGTCGGCGAGCGAGACGCCCTCCGAGACACCGTCGAGCGAGCCCCCGACGTCCCAGTCGCCGTCGAAGTCGCCGAGCCAGACGCCGACGCAGACGCCGACGCAGACCCCCACCCAGACGCCGACCCAGACCCCGACCGGGACACCGACGACCGGCGGCGTCGAGAACCCGCTGGATCCGAACAACCGCCAGCAGCAGTAGGAGCGACGGCACGGCGAGGGGCGCCCGGCAGTACGCCGGGCGCCCCTCGCACGTGTACGGCCCCCTAGATCCGGTTCAGCTCGAACCAGACCACCTTGCCGGTGCTCAGCCGCGTCGCGCCCCAGCGCCGGGCCAGCTTGTTCACCAGGTACAGCCCGCGGCCGCCCTCGTCGGTCGCCCGCGCCTGCCGCAGCCGCGGCAGCTGCGGCACGTCGTCGCCGACCTCGCAGCGCAGCACGTCGGTGCGCAGCAGCCGCAGCGTGACGGGCCGGGACGCGTAGCGCACGGCGTTGGTCACGACCTCGCTGACGAGCAGCTCCACGGAGTCGCTGAGGTCCTCCATGCCCCAGCGGGACAGCGCGCGCCGGGCGAGCCTGCGGGCCCGCCCGGGCGCGGCGTCCTCGGGCTCCAGGAACCAGTACGCCACGTCGCTGGGCGCGATCCCGTCGAAGCGGGCCGCCAGCAGCGCGATGTCGTCGTCCCGGTCGCCGGGGCCGAGCATGTCGAGCACCTCGTCGCACAGGGCCTCGAGCGGCGGCGGATGGTCCGGTCCGGTCAGCTGCGCGGTCGCGGCGAGCTTCTCGCGCAGCTGCTCTATGCCGGTCCACACGTCCCGCAGGCGCGACTCGACGAGCCCGTCGGTGTAGAGCAGCAGGGTCGCCCCGGCGGGCGCGTCCAGCTCCACGGCCTCGAAGTCGACGCCGCCCACGCCGATCGGCGCCCCCGGCGGCACCCGCAGCACCTCGGCGCGGCCGCCCAGGTGCAGCAGGACCGGCGGCGGATGGCCGGCGTTGGCGATCGTGATGCGGTGCGAGACCGGGTCGTAGACCGCGTAGAGGCAGGTCGCCATGCGGTCGGTGCCCAGGCGCTGCGCCTGTTCGTCGAGGTGGTGCAGGACCTCCTGCGGCGGCAGGTCGAGTCCGGCCAGCGTCTGCGCGGTCGTGCGCAGCTGGCCCATGATGGCCGCCGACGTCATGGAGTGGCCCATCACGTCGCCCACGACCAGCGCGACCCGGCTGCCGGGCAGCGGGATGGCGTCGTACCAGTCGCCGCCCACCCGCGCGGTCTCCGCAGCGGGCAGGTAGCGGGAGGCCAGGCGCACGCCCGTGGGCCGCGGCAGCGTCTCCGGGAGCATGGTGCGCTGCAGCTCGTCGGCGATGTACGCCTCGCGGCCGTAGAGCACCGCCTTGTCGATGCCGAGCGCGCTGTGCGTGGCGAGCTGGGCGGCGACCAGGAGGTCGTCGGCCTCGAAGGCGAGGCGCTCCGGGCGGCGCAGGAAGAGCGCCGCGCCGATCACGCGCCGCCGGCCGCGCAGCGGGGCGAGGATCGCGCGCTGGCCGCCGGGCACCAGGAACTCACCCGTCTCGCCGAGGAGTTCGGGCAGGGCGGCGCGGGCGGCGGGCGCGTCCGTGAAGACCGGGCGCACCCCTCGCAGCACCTCCGCGAGCGCACTGCCCGGCCGGACCTCGCAGATCTCGGAGCCGACCGCGTCGAGACCGGTCATCTCCGGCGGCTCGGGCTGCAGCGCCGGCGAGAAACCGCCCTCGGTGTCGCGCTCCGCCGGGATCCGGTCGGTGCGCCGCAGCCGCAGCAGGAGCGGGCCCGTGGGCCGCTCGTCGCCGACGGGCAGCGGGTCGCGCAGATAGACGAGGATCGCGTCGGAGAAGGTCGGCACGGTCGCCCGGCACAGCCCCATGACGATCTCGTCGAGGTCGATGCCGCGGGCGATCCGCCGGGTGGCGGCGCCCACGAAGCGCAGCCGGTCGCCGTCCCGCCGCATCGGCGTGGGACGCCCGGGCGACAGGGCCTGTCCGCTACGGCGTTCCTGACCTCCGCCGTCCTGCGGACGCGCCGGCTCGGCGCCGGGCTGGTCCGGGATGGCCTCGGGCGCGGGGCGCGGGCGATGCGTTCCGGGTTCGACGGCGGCGGGCTGCGAGTGCTCGGGGCCGGTGGTGTCGGAGGGAGGCGAGGCCGGTTCCTTTCCCTTGCCGCACGGCTTGGCCGTGCCCGGCGTCGACGGCGTCTCTCCGGTGCGGGCCTGTGCCGGTAAGGCGGCCGCGGGCGGGACCGGCGCCGGGGTGTGCAGGAGCGCCCCGCGGGGGTCCGCCGCAGGGTCGGCGCCCGGCTGCGGGCGCTCGAAGGACATGGGGTGCTCCGTCACGCGTGTCGAATCCGTCCGTCCGGGGCTGCGCCTGGCGTGCGCAGTTCGTCCCGCAGGAATGCCGATACCCGGAATACGTGTCCCCGGAACGGAATTCCCGCGTGGTCAGAGGCTGTTCCTGTGCCGCGGGCACACCGACTGCGGCTCGCGGGGCGCACCCCGCGGATGTTGCCCTCGTACCCCTCGCTCACGTCCTGCCGCCCCTCGGTGACGATCGGTCAAGCCCAGCGCATGCTCCGGGAGTTGCTACTGCGCACCCTTGCGGAGGACGATCCTACGGTTGCGGACCGGGGGCGCATCAAGGGTCTCATGTGGACACGTGCGCGGGCGTACGGTCCCAATCCTCCGGCAAAGACGGTACAGCCCAGGACGGATCCGGGCGCCAGTGCTGCCAGCCGTCGCTGAACGGCGGGCCCCAGGCGCTGATCACCTCCACGGCCGAGCGACCCGCCTCCCGCACCCGCTCGGCGATCTCGGCGCCCATCAGCCCGTCCCACTGGGCCTGCGCGAACTCGTCCTCGTCCCGCCAGTGCCAACTGCGGTCCGGGTGCACGGAGATGTCGAGGAAGTGGTCCTCGGAGTCGACTCCGCCGCCCCAACGCGTCAGCGGCGTCTCGAGGTTGACGTACCAGTTCTTGAACAGCCAGCCGGGCTCCCAGAACAGCCAGACCGACCAGGGTTCGCCCGGCCGGGCCAGCTTCAGCACGCCCGTGCCGAACCAGCGGTCGTACTGGACGGTCCGGGGCTTGGTGTAACGCGTCTCGAGCGGCTCGACGTGCACGGGGGTGCCGTCGGCGAGGACGGGCCGCACGCACTCGGTGCCCGGCGCCAGCCAGACGGCGAGCAGGTCGGAGTCGTCGCGGACCACGGTGACGGGGCGGGCGATGTGGAAGCGCGCGCCGCCGTTCTCCCGGTACCGCCACAGGATCTGTGTCCCGGGGGCCCAGAAGCTCGTCCCGCCGTCCGCCGCCAGGTCCGCTCTCACCGCTCCACCCTCTGCCATGAACAGATATTAGGTGCCACAGGCATACGACGCTGCGGCGCGCGTCACGGTTCGCGCCGGGGCGTCGAAACGTCACGGACGTGTCATCCGCAGGACATCCAGTGCCTCGTCGAGCTGCTGTTCGGTGAGGTCGCCGCGGTCCACGTAGCCGCCCTCCAGGACGACCTGGCGGATCGTCTTGCGCTCCGCGAGCGACTTCTTGGCGACCTTCGCGGCCTCCTCGTAGCCGATGTACTTGTTGAGCGGGGTGACCACGGACGGGGACGACTCGGCGTACTCGCGCGCCCGCTCCCGGTTGGCGGTGATCCCGTCCACGGTCCGGTCGGCGAGCAGCCGGGAGACGTTCGCGAGCAGCCGCACCGACTCCAGGACGTTCTTGGCGATGACCGGCAGCATCACGTTGAGCTCGAAGTTCCCGGCGGCGCCCGCGGTGGCCACGGTCGCGTCGTTCCCGACGACCTGGGCGGCGACCATGAGCACGGCCTCGGGGATCACCGGGTTGACCTTGCCCGGCATGATCGACGAACCGGGCTGCAGGTCCGGCAGGTTGATCTCGGCGAGCCCGGTCCGGGGCCCGGACGACATCCACCGCAGATCGTTGGCGATCTTGGTCAGTCCGACCGCGACGGTCCTGAGCTGCCCGCTGGTCTCGACGATGCCGTCCCGCGCGCCCTGCGCCTCGAAGTGGTCGCGGGCCTCGGTCAGCGGCAGGCCGGTGACCCGCGCGACCTCCTCGATCACGGCGGCGGAGAACCCGGGCGGGGTGTTGATGCCGGTGCCCACGGCGGTGCCGCCGAGGGGCAGCTCGGCGAGGCGGGGGAGCGAGGCGTACAGCCGCTCGACGCCGTACCGCACCTGGGCCGCGTATCCGCCGAACTCCTGGCCCAGCGTCACCGGGGTGGCGTCCATCAGATGCGTCCGGCCCGACTTCACGACGTCGGCGAACTCCTCGGACCTGCGCTCCAGGGCGGCGGCGAGGTGCTCCAGCGCCGGGATGAGGTCGCGGGTGACGGCGGCGGTGGCGGCGATGTGGATGGAGGAGGGGAAGACGTCGTTGGACGACTGCGAGGCGTTGACGTGGTCGTTGGGGTGCACGTCCCGGCCGAGCCGCTCGCTCGCGAGCGTGGCGACGACCTCGTTGGTGTTCATGTTGGACGAGGTGCCCGAGCCGGTCTGGAAGACGTCGATCGGGAACTGCTCGTCCCATTCCCCGCGGGCGACCTCCGCGGCCGCCTCCTGGATCGCCTCGGCGACGTCCTTGTCGAGCACCCCCAGCCGCGCGTTCACCTTCGCGGCGGCGCCCTTGATGCGCGCCAGCGCCTCGATGTGGGCCCGCTCGATGTGCTGCCCCGAGATCGGGAAGTTCTCCACGGCACGCTGCGTCTGGGCCCGCCACTTGGCGTCCGCCGGTACCCGGACCTCGCCCATGGAGTCGTGCTCGATGCGGTAATCGCTCATGCCCGGTACAGCGACCGGCGGGCTCCGGATGTTCCGGGTCTTGCGCCGATCGCGGGACCGGCGCAAGACCCGGCGGAACTACGTCGTTCGACTTGGGCGTTCGACGGCACCCCTTCGACCCGTCCGGCGTTGAGGACGGGGCCTCCAGGGCCGATGGGGTCCAGGAGGCGGGGTCGAGGGGGTGGCAGCCCATGGGCCGGGACGGGTAGGGGCGACGGGGGCGAGACCGCCTCCCGCCGCACCCCAGGTGCTACGCCAGGCCAGGGCCCCGGACCGGGATCGACGTGAACGTCGGCTGCGGCGCCGGGTTCTGGAAGAAGTCGTTGCCCTTGTCGTCCACCACGATGAACGCCGGGAAGTCCTCGACCTCGATCTTCCAGACGGCCTCCATGCCGAGCTCCTCGTACTCGACGACCTCGACCTTCTTGATGCAGTCCTGGGCGAGGCGGGCGGCCGGGCCGCCGATGGAGCCGAGGTAGAAGCCGCCGTGCGCGTCGCACGCGTCGGTGACCTGCTGGGAGCGGTTGCCCTTGGCCAGCATCACCTTGGAGCCGCCCGCGGCCTGGAACTGCTCGACGTAGGAGTCCATGCGGCCGGCCGTCGTGGGACCGAAGGAACCGGACGCGTATCCCTCGGGGGTCTTCGCGGGACCCGCGTAGTAGACCGGGTGGTCCTTGAGGTACTGCGGCATCTCCTCGCCCGCGTCCAGGCGCTCCTTGATCTTGGCGTGCGCGATGTCGCGGGCCACGACCAGCGGGCCGCTGAGCGAGAGCCGGGTCTTGACCGGGTACTTGGTCAGCTCGGCGAGGATGTCGTCCATCGGCTGGTTGAGGTCGATCCTGACGACGTCGCCGTCCTGCTCCAGGTGCTCGTCCGTCGTCTCCGGCAGGAACCGCGCCGGGTCCGTCTCCAGCTGCTCCAGGAAGACGCCCTCGGCGGTGATCTTCGCGACGGCCTGGCGGTCGGCGGAGCAGGACACCGCGATGGCCACCGGGCAGGAGGCGCCGTGCCGCGGCAGGCGCACCACGCGCACGTCGTGGCAGAAGTACTTGCCGCCGAACTGCGCGCCGATGCCGATCTTCTGCGTCAGCTCGAAGACCTTCTGCTCCAGGTCCTTGTCCCGGAAGCCGTGGCCGAGCACCGAGCCCTCGGCCGGGATCTCGTCCAGGTAGTGCGCGGAGGCGTACTTGGCGGTCTTGAGCGCGTACTCGGCGGACGTGCCGCCGACGACGATCGCCAGGTGGTACGGCGGGCAGGCGGCCGTGCCCAGCGAACGGATCTTCTCCTCCAGGAACTTCATCATGGAGGACTCGTTCAGGACGGCCTTGGTCTCCTGGTACAGGAAGGACTTGTTGGCGGAGCCGCCGCCCTTGGCCATGAACAGGAACTTGTAGGCGCCGCCGTCGGTGGCGTACAGCTCGATCTGGGCCGGCAGGTTCGAGCCGGTGTTCTTCTCCTCCCACATGGTGAGCGGAGCCATCTGCGAGTACCGCAGGTTGAGGTTGTGGTAGGCGTCGTAGATGCCCCGGCTCAGCGCCTCCTCGTCGCCGCCCTGGGTGAGGACGTTCTGCCCGCGCTTGCCCATGACGATCGCCGTGCCGGTGTCCTGGCACATGGGCAGCACGCCCGCGGCCGCGATGTTCGCGTTCTTCAGCAGGTCGAGGGCGACGAACTTGTCGTTGCTCGACGCCTCGGGGTCGTCGATGATGCGGCGCAGCTGCGCCAGGTGGGCCGGGCGGAGGTAGTGCTGGATGTCGTGGATGGCCTCCGCGGCCAGCTTGCGCAGCGCCTCCGGCTCCACCTTGAGGAAGGTCCGCCCGTCGGCCTCGAAGGTGGAGACACCCTCGGAGGTCACCAGCCGGTAGGGGGTGGTGTCCTCTCCCATGGGGAGCAGATCGGTGTACGCGAACTCAGGCATCGCAGCCCATTCCTCACTCGACAGACGGCCGCCCGCCGACACTGGCGGGCGCTCACCAGCGTAGAACCTGCCGTGAAGGGCGGGCTTGTGAGGTTGTCCTCAGTTGGGGGTAGTCGCGATCTATCGCGTTTCGGTACGCTGCTGCCGTGGACCTTCAGAAGCAGGACCTTCACCAGCGCGCCGAACCCGCACCCGCGCCGGCCGAGCTGCGCGCCTCGGACGCCGACCGCGACCGTGTCGCCGACATCCTGCGTGACGCCCTCGCCGAGGGCCGGCTGACCGCCGAGGAGCACGCCGAGCGGGTGGAGGGCGTGCTCGCCGCCAAGACGGTCGGCGAACTGGACGTCTTCATACGGGACCTGCCGGCCGCCCACCAGCGCCGCGGGGCCCCCGCCTTCGCCGCGGCCCCCAACCGCCCCACCGCGGGCGCGATCCCCGCCGACCCGGACGACAACGTTGTGGCGGTGTTCAGCAGCGCCGTCCGCAAGGGCCGCTGGCGCGCCGGACGCCGCATCCACGCGTACGCGATCTTCGGCAGCGTGGAGATCGACCTCAGCGAGGCGCTCTTCGAGTACCAGCAGGTCGTGGTCAAGACGGTCTCGGTCTTCGGCAACGTCGAGATCCGCGTCCCGGAGAACGTGTCGCTGCGCGGCACCGGCGGCGGCGTGCTCGGCAACTTCGAGGTGGACACCCTCGACTCGGCCGAACCGGACGCCCCGGTCGTCTACGTCGACGGCTGGGCCGTCCTCGGCAACGTCGAGGCGCGGCCGAAGCGCGGCAGGCTCGTCGCCGACATTCTGGACCGGGTTCAGCGCAAGGTCGACCGGAATTTGCGCAAACATCTGGATCGTTGACGTTTGCTAATCCGGTCGCACCGGAAGGGAATTGGTCCACCCCCGGCCGGGGCACGTCGACCCCCACGAGTACCCGAAATCCAGCGGTTCGGAACTCAGTGCATAGGCACGCGCACAGCGGGTAGGCCTTGCTGCATCGTCTCTCGCTCGCGAAGCCGTCGTCAGGAGTAGACCGTGCTGCAACCGCCGCATTCGTCCCTGCAGGTAGCTGCTGTTCCGGCCCAGCGGGTGCCAGTGCGGGACAGGGACCAAGACGCTCCATGGCACACCGAAGCGGTGTGCCGGCGCGACGAGGCAGGCCTGTTCTTCGCCCCCTCAAAAGAACCCACCGCCGCCCGGCTCTCCCGCGAGGAGGCGGCCAAGCGCGTCTGTGCCCGGTGCCCCGTGATGGTCGAGTGCCGCGAGCACGCACTCCTGCAACCTGAGCCCTACGGCGTCTGGGGCGGTCTCACGGCCGCCGAGCGCCGTGTGGTCCTGGCCCGGCGCCGCCGCCGCGAGATGGAACTCAAGAAAGCGGTCCCGCCCGCGCGCATAGCCCAGGCCGGATAGTCGCGAGAGGCAACAGAAAGGGCGCCCCCTTCCGCACCAGGGGGCGCCCGATTTCCCGTTGTCCGCCGAACGGATTCGGTGAACGGTTTCCGGCCTATTTGGCGCGGTCGAAATCAATCGCGCTGTAGGCCCGCAGCTTGCTCAGCCGGTGCTCGGAATCGATCCGGCGCACCGTCCCCGACTTCGACCGCATCACGATCGAGTCGGTCGTCGCGGTCTCCGAGCGGTAGCGCACACCGCGCAGCAGCTCGCCGTCGGTGATGCCCGTCGCGACGAAGAAGACGTTCTCGCCGGAGACGAGGTCGTCGGTCATCAGCACCCGGTCCAGGTCGTGGCCCGCGTCGACGGCCCGCGCCCGCTCCTCGTCGTCCTTCGGCCACAGCTTGCCCTGGATGGTGCCGCCCAGGCACTTCACCGCACAGGCCGAGATGATGCCCTCGGGCGTGCCGCCGATGCCGAGCAGCATGTCGACGCCGGTGCCCTCGCGCATCGCGTAGATCGAACCGGCCACGTCGCCGTCGGAGATCAGCTTGATCCGGGCGCCGGCCTCCCGGATCTCCTTGATGATCCCCTCGTGCCGGGGCCGGTCGAGGATGACGACGGTGACGTCCTCGGGCGTGGAGCGCTTGGCCTTGGCGACCCGGCGGATGTTCACCGACACCGGGGCGTTGATGTCCACGAAGTCGGCGGCGTCGGGCCCGGTGACCAGCTTGTCCATGTAGAACACGGCGGACGGGTCGAACATCGAGCCGCGGTCGGCGGCGGCCAGCACGGCGATGGCGTTCGGCATGCCCTTGGCCGTCAGCGTGGTGCCGTCGATCGGGTCGACGGCGATGTCGCACTCGGGCCCGGTCCCGTCACCGACCTGCTCCCCGTTGAAGAGCATCGGGGCCTCGTCCTTCTCGCCCTCGCCGATGACGACCACGCCGTTCATCGACACGGTGGAGACGAGGGTCCGCATGGCGCGCACCGCGGCACCGTCGGCGCCGTTCTTGTCGCCCCGCCCGACCCAGCGGCCCGCGGCCATCGCGGCTGCTTCGGTCACCCGGACGAGTTCCAGGGCGAGGTTCCGGTCGGGGGCTTCGCTGGGGACTTCGAGTTCGGACGGCAAGTGATGATGCTCGGTCATCGAGGCGCACCTTTCTGATACGACGACGGCCGGATGAGGGTTCGACCCACGACTCTATCGTCAGTCCGACAAAATGAGCAGGGGACCCCACGGATGAGCGGACCCGGCACCTGCGACGATAGAGGGCGTGGCAGGTTCGAACGGCAAGCAGAAGACGGTCCGGGACATGGTTCTGTCCCTGGGCATCATCGGGATCGCGGCGGCAGTCATCTACGTCTTCATCCCGCACAACGACTCGCAACCGGACATCAAGCCGGTCGACTACCGCGTCGAGCTCCTCACGGCCCGACGCGCCGCGGCCTACCCGGTCGCCGCCCCCGAGGGCCTGCCCAAGACCTGGACGGCGACCTCCGTGCGCTTCCAGGGGGACGAATTCGACTCCTGGCATCTGGGCTTCCACACCCCCGACGACCAGTACGTGCAGATCGAGCAGTCCACTCGGAAGCCGGCCGAGTTCATCGACGAGGCGAGCCAGGGCGCGCGGGCGACGAAGACCACCCAGCGGATCGACGGCCGGACCTGGACGCACTACACCGGCGGCCGCTACGACGCCCTCGTGCTCCCGGGCAAGGGCTCGACGACGGTGGTCGCGGGCACGGGCTCCTTCGAGCAGCTCACGCAGATGGCCGGCGCGCTGAAGCTGGCGAAGTCGTAGCCCCGCGGACACGGCAGAGGCCCCCGGCGGTGACGCCGGGGGCCTCTGTCATACGCGGTCGGCTCAGACCGTGGTGACGACCTCGTCGTACTCCAGGCGCGGGGAGCGCGGGAACCAGGCGTCCTCGCCCGGCTTGCCGATGTTGACCACCATCAGCGGGGTGTGGTCGTCGTCGAGGAACTCCTTGCGGACGCCCTCGAAGTCGAGACCGGTCATCGGGCCGGCGGCGAGACCGGCGGCCCGGACGCCGATGATGAAGTAGGCGGCCTGCAGCGCGGCGTTCAGGGCGGCGCTGCCCTCGCGGACCGCGCGGTCGCCGAAGAAGGCGTCCTTGGCCTGCGGGAAGTGCGGGAAGAGGGCCGGCAGCTCCTCGTGGAACTCGTTGTCCGCGGAGAGGATCGCGACCAGCGGGGCGGTGGCGGTCTTCTTCTGGTTGCCCTCGGCCATGTGCTGCACCAGGCGCTCGCGGGCCTCGGCGGAGCGGACCAGGGTGACGCGCAGCGGGGACTGGTTCATGGAGGTGGGGCCGTACTTGACCAGGTCGTAGATCGCCTGCACCTGCGCGTCGGTCACCGGCTCGTCGGTGAAGGTGTTCGCGGTGCGGGCCTCGCGGAACAGCAGGTCCTGGGCGGCGGAGTCAAGAACGAGAGACATGGCTGAACTTCCTTGGTAACGGCGTCCGGTTCCCAACCGGACCGCGGTCCGGTTAAGCTGACAGCCATGACCGTACGACAATGAAGTTCAAGGTTCAACAAAAAACAGGGCGTAGTGATCCGCTTCACAGCAGACCACCGCCGGGACGGCTACTCGCCGTCCGTCTCCCCGTCCTCGTCCTCCTCGGCCAGCGCCGCGTCGAGCCGGGCCCGCGCGCCGTCCAGCCAGCGCCGGCACACCTTGGCCAGCTCCTCGCCCCGCTCCCAGAGTGCGAGGGACTCCTCGAGCGTGGTGCCGCCCGCCTCGAGCCGCCGTACGACCTCGATCAGCTCGTCCCGCGCCTGCTCGTAGCCGAGCGCCTCTTCCGCCACCTTGCTGGTCATCCGGCCACCCTATGCGTCGACTCGTACGGAGAACTCACCCTCGGAGACCCGCGCGCGCAGCGTCTCCTGTGCCGTGACCTCGGCGGGGTCGCGGACCACGTGACCGTCCTCCTTCTGCAGCACGGCGTACCCGCGCTTGAGGGTGGCGGCGGGGGAGAGGGCCACCACGCGCGCGTGCGTGTGCGTCAGCTCGGAGTCGGCGCGGTCCAGGAGATGCCGGAGCGTGCGCCGCGAGCGGTCGGTCAGCGAGGCGATGTGGTCGGCCCGCTCGTCGACCATCCGGTGCGGGTCCTCCATCGAGGGCCGGGCGAGCGCGTGGGCGAGCCCGCGCTCCTCCCGCTCGACGAGCGCCCCGACGCACCGCCGGGCGCGGTCCCGCAGCAGCCGCACCCGCTCGTACTCCTCGCCCACGTCGGGGACGACCTTCTTGGCGGCGTCGGTCGGGGTGGAGGCGCGCAGGTCGGCGACATGGTCCAGGAGGGGGTTGTCGGGCTCGTGACCGATCGCCGAGACGACCGGCGTGCGGCACTCGGCCACGGCGCGCACCAGCTGCTCGTCGGAGAAGGGCAGCAGGTCCTCCACGCTGCCGCCGCCGCGCGCGACGATGATCACGTCCACCTCGCCGAGCGCGTCGAGCTCCTTCACGGCCTGGACGACCTGGGGGACGGCGTGCACGCCCTGCACGGCGACGTTGCGCACCTCGAAGCGGACGGCGGGCCAGCGGTGGCGGGCGTTCTCCAGGACGTCGCGCTCGGCGGCCGAGGCGCGGCCGCAGACCAGCCCGACGAGCCGGGGCAGGAAGGGCAGGGGCTTCTTGCGCCCCGGCGCGAACAGCCCCTCGGCGGCCAGGGACTTCTTCAACTGCTCCAGCCGGGCGAGGAGTTCGCCGATGCCGACGGGCCTTATCTCGGCGGCCCGCAGGGAGAGCTGGCCGCGCGGCGCGTACCACTCCGGCTTGGCATGGACGACGACCCGCGCGCCCTCGCTGACGACGTCGGCGACGGCGTCGAACACCTGGCGGTAGCAGGTGACGCTGATGGAGATGTCGTGCGAGGGATCGCGCAGCGTCAGGAAGACGACGCCGGCGCCGGGCCGCCGCGACAGCTGGGTGATCTGCCCCTCCACCCAGACGGCCCCCAGCCGGTCGATCCACCCTCCGATGAGCCGCGAGACCTCGCCGACGGGCAGCGGAGCGTCCGCGGACGTGTTGAGAGCCATGCCGCGAGCGTAACGGCCCCGACCGACAACACGACCTGCCGTCACCAGGCCGGTGCGGTGGGCTAGGCGGGCAGCCGCCCGGGCTGCACCTCAGCAGCACGCAGCACCACGAGCTCACGGCGAGCAGCAGCGTGACGGCCGTCGGCCCGTCGGCCCGGCGGGCGAGGCGGTCTCGCGCCCGCGCGCGGGCGGGGCGGCCCGCCGTCCGTGCCGCGTCAGCAGCGCCACGACCTCACGGCTCGCAGTCGCGTGACCGCCTCCTGTCCGCCAGAGCGGTTGCCCGGCCTGCAAAGGCAGCCCGTCAGCGCGCCTGCCCGGCCGGTAAAGGCCCGCCCGCTGCCCACCGCCGCCCGCGCCGCCTGCGCCGCACCAGCAGCACCGCCAGTCACGGTGCTCAGCAGCGTGACCGCCGCCAACCCGCCCCGCCCTCAGCCCGCCTGCCCGGCGGGCAGGCCGGCCCGCCGCCCCCGTTGCACCAGCAGCACGATCAGCCCGATGCCCAGCCACACCGCGCCCACCACCTGTGCCGCTCCGGACGCCTCCACGATCACCGCCACCGTGATTGCCGCCCCGAGCACAGGGATCAGGACGTGGCGCCACCAGATCACCGGGCCTCCCGCCCGGCGTACCGCGAACCAGCCCACCACGCTCGCGTGCAGGAGTGTGAAGGCCGTCAGGGCGCCGATGTCGACCACGGAGACCAGGCGGTCCATGCCGTCGTCGCGGCGGGCCGCCCACACCGCCGCGACGAGCGTGATCACGGCCGCGCACAGCAGCGCCACCCGCGGCAGCCCCGAATCGGTCCTGGCCAGCGCACGCGGCAGCCTCCGGTCCCGCCCCATCGCGAACAGCAGCCGCCCGGCCGCCGCCTGCCCGGCCAGCGCCGCGAACGCCGCCCCGATCGCCTTGCTCGCCGCCACCAGGTCGTGCAGCCACGTACCGACCGAGGTGTCCACGGCGTCGTAGAAGGCGGACCCCTGCTTGCCGGGATCGGCGGCCAGCTGCGCCGACGTCGTCGGCTCCAGGAGCGCCACCAGGTACGTCTGCGCGATGAACAGCACGCCCGCGAGCGCGAGGCAGAACAGCAGGGCCCGCGCGACCTTCTGCGAGCCGCCCGTGACCTCCTCCGCGAAGGTGGCGATGGCGTCGAAGCCCAGGTAGGACAGCACGGCCACGGAGACCGCGCCGATCACCGCCGACAGCGCGAACGGCCCCTGCGTCCCGTCCCCGGACAGCGGCGACCACCAGCTCCGCACCGCGCCGTCCTGCCCCAGCACCACCAGCGCCGACACGACGAACACCAGCAGCACCACGATCTCCATGGCCAGCACCAGGAAGCCGGCGCGGGCCGCGGCGCGCACGCCCCACAGGTTCAGCGCCGTCGTGACGACGACGGCGAGCGCCGTCCACACCCAGCGCGAGACCCCCGGCACCAGGGCGTTCATCGCGATCCCGGAGAAGAGGTAGGCGACCGCCGGAATCAGCAGGTAGTCCAGCATCGCCATCCACCCGGCGACGAACCCCGCCTCCCTGCCGAGCGCCGCACGCGCGTAGGCGAACACCGACCCCGCCTGGGGCACCACCCGCACCATCTGCGCGTAGCTGAACGCCGTGAACGCCATCGCGACCGTGGCGACGACGTAGACGAGCGCGACGGCCCCGTGCGACTTCGCGTCCAGGGTGCCGAACACGCCGACCGGCGCCATGGGTGCGATGAACAGCAGCCCGTAGACCACCAGATCCCGCAGGCCGAGGCTGCGCCGCAGGTCATGCCCGTCGTCTGTGGTCCGCGCCGCCGTGCCGGTACTGGACATGGTGCCTCCGCAGGTGCCTCGTCCGTCGTGTCCTTCCCCACCCCTCCCACTCCACGGCCAGTCTCCCCGAGGAGGCGATCTTCGACCCCCCGAACGTGGCCCTACGATGGACGTATGACTGCTTCGCCTGGCCGCCGTGTCCTGCTCGCCGCCCCCCGGGGCTACTGCGCGGGTGTGGACCGCGCCGTGATCGCCGTCGAGAAAGCCCTGGAGCAGTACGGGGCTCCGGTCTACGTCCGGCACGAGATCGTCCACAACAAGTACGTCGTGCAGACCCTGGAGAAGAAGGGCGCGATCTTCGTCGAGCGGACCGAGGAGGTCCCGGAGGGCAACATCGTGATGTTCTCCGCGCACGGCGTCGCCCCCGTCGTCCACGAGGAGGCCGAGCGCGGCCGTCTCGCCACCATCGACGCGACCTGCCCCCTGGTCACCAAGGTGCACAAGGAAGCCGTCCGCTTCGCCAACGAGGACTACGACATCCTCCTGATCGGGCACGAGGGCCACGAGGAGGTCATCGGCACCTCCGGCGAGGCCCCCGACCACATCACGCTGGTCGACGGCCCCGGGGACGTCGCCAAGGTCGAGGTCCGCGACCCCTCCAAGGTCGTCTGGCTCTCCCAGACCACGCTCTCCGTCGACGAGACCATGGAGACCGTCGACGCGCTCAAGGAGAAGTTCCCGCAGCTCATCTCCCCGCCCAGCGACGACATCTGCTACGCCACGCAGAACCGCCAGCTCGCGGTGAAGCAGATGGGCGCCGAGGCCGAGCTGGTGATCGTCGTCGGCTCCCGCAACTCCTCCAACTCCAAGCGCCTCGTCGAGGTCGCCAAGCTCGCCGGTGCGCGCGAGGCGTACCTGGTGGACTTCGCCGACGAGATCGACGAGACGTGGCTGGAGGGCGTCTCCACGGTCGGCGTCACCTCCGGCGCCTCCGTCCCGGAGATCCTGGTCGAGCAGGTCCTGGAGTACCTGTCCGGGCGCGGCTTCGAGGACGTGGAGATCGTCAAGGCGGCCGAGGAGTCCATCACCTTCTCGCTGCCCAAGGAGCTGCGCCGCGACCTGCGCGAGGAGGCGGCGGCGCTGATCGCGGAGCGAACGGGCGGCTCGCAGGAGTGACGGTCAGTCGTCCGTCGTAACGTAGGGCCATGCAGATCTTCGGTGTGGACATCGGCGGGTCCGGGATCAAGGGCGCCCCGGTGGACCTGGACAAGGGCGACCTGGCGGCCGAGCGCTACAAGGTGCTCACCCCGCATCCGTCGACTCCCGACAGCGTGGCCGACGGGGTGCGCGAGGTCGTCGAGCACTTCGGCTGGCAGGGCCCGGTCGGCCTCACCTTCCCCGGCGTGGTCACCGGCGGCTCCACCGTCCGTACGGCGGCGAACGTCGACAAGAGCTGGGTGGACACCGACGCGCGCGCCTTGTTCGGCGAGCGTCTCGGCGGCCTGCCGGTGACGGTCGTCAACGACGCGGACGCGGCGGGCGTCGCCGAGGTGCACTTCGGCGCGGGCAGGGACCGCGCCGGCACGGTCATCCTGCTGACCTTCGGCACCGGCATCGGCAGCGCTCTGTTCGTCGACGGCAGGCTCGTGCCCAACACCGAGCTGGGCCACCTCGAGCTGAACGGCCACGACGCGGAGAAGCGCGCCTCCAGCAAGGCCAAGGAGGACGGCGAGCTGACGTGGGAGCACTGGGCGCGCCGGGTGCAGAAGTACCTCGCCCACGTCGAGATGCTCTTCTCGCCCGAACTGATCGTGGTGGGCGGCGGCGTCAGCCGCAAGGCGCAGAAGTTCCTGCCCTTCATCGAGGGCATCAAGGCCGAGATCGTCCCGGCCCAGCTGCAGAACAACGCGGGCATCGTGGGGGCGGCGATGCGGGCGGCGGAGAGCTAGGACCCCGTCCTCAGAGCGCGGGCGGGCGGCGCCGGTCGGCCCGCCTGCGCATCAGGCTGACCTTCCGTACGGTCGCGACCGCGCCCGCGACGAACGTCCCCGCGTACAGCCACAGGGCCTGCGTCGCCAGCGCCGTCACCAGTCCCATCAGCCGGCCGGACATGCCTCCGTCGCCGTCCGCCACGGGCAGCAGGCCCACCGCGAAGGCGATCGGCACGACGACGGGCGGGGACGCCAGGTCGCCCTTGCGCACCCAGAGCGCGGTCAGCAGGCAGACGGGCAGGAACAGCACGCCGTAGACCGTCGGCGAGGCCCCGAACAGCAGCCGGTCGAGACAGCCCAGCACGAACATCAGCGCCCCGCAGAACAGGCCGCCGCCGAGCCCGGTCAGCCGCGGATTGGGCATCCGCCGCACCCGCCGTACGGCCTCGGCCAGCGGCGCGGCGGGCGGCCGTACACCCGCCGGGCGCTCCGCGGGACGGGCGGTCGGGGAGCGCTGCGCGGCGGGCCGCACGCCGTCGCCGGTGCCGCCGCCCGCACCGCCGCGGCCGCCGCGCTTCGCCTGTGGGGGCAGCGGGGACCTGCCGCGTTGCGTTCCGTTGCGCGGGGGTGGCGTCCTGTGTTGCTCCACCGGACCAACTTAGGTCGGCTTATGTGTCGAATCGCCCATCAGACACGCCGATGGGAAGAGCTTGGCCATGCGTTCGACGGGGCGCCGGGGCGGGCCACGGCACGCCGTAGACTGGTGGATCGGCCCGCCCCCGCACCGCAGAAGGACCGGGCCCGCAGCCCCCAGTCCCCCTGATGTCTCTCACGTACGGGAAGTCGCAACGTGTCGCTCACGATCGGAATCGTCGGTCTGCCGAATGTCGGCAAGTCGACCCTTTTCAACGCCCTGACCAAGAACGACGTGCTCGCGGCCAACTACCCGTTCGCCACGATCGAGCCCAACGTGGGCGTGGTCGGCGTCCCCGACCCGCGACTGACCAAGTTGGCCGAAATCTTCGCCTCGCAGCGGGTGCTGCCGGCGACGGTCGACTTCGTCGACATCGCGGGCATCGTGCGCGGCGCCTCCGAGGGCGAGGGCCTGGGCAACAAGTTCCTCGCGAACATCCGTGAGTCCGACGCGATCTGCCAGGTCATCCGCGCCTTCAAGGACGAGAACGTCGTCCACGTCGACGGCAAGGTCTCGCCCAAGGACGACATCGAGACGATCAACACCGAGCTGATCCTCGCCGACCTGCAGACCGTCGAGAAGGTCCTGCCCCGGCTCCAGAAGGAGTCGCGGATCAAGAAGGACGTCGCGCCCAAGGTCAAGGCGGTCGAGGAGGCCAAGGCGATCCTGGAGAAGGGCGACACGCTCTTCTCCGCGGGCATCGTCCAGGGCTCCGGCAACGAGGAGCTCCTGCACGACCTGCACCTGCTCACCACCAAGCCCTTCCTCTACGTCTTCAACGTCGACGAGGACGAGCTGGTCGACGAGGAGTTCAAGAACGAGCAGCGTGCTCTCGTCGCCCCCGCCGAGGCGATCTTCCTGAACGCCAAGCTGGAGGCCGACCTCGCCGAGCTCGACGAGGACGAGGCGCTCGAACTGCTCCAGTCCGTCGGCCAGGACGAGCCGGGCCTCGCCACCCTCGCGCACGTGGGCTTCAACACCCTCGGCCTGCAGACCTACCTGACGGCCGGCCCCAAGGAATCCCGCGCCTGGACCATCAAGAAGGGCGCCACCGCCCCCGAGGCCGCCGGCGTCATTCACACCGACTTCCAGAAGGGCTTCATCAAGGCGGAGGTCATCTCCTTCGACGACCTGGTGGAGACCGGCTCGGTCGCCGAGGCCCGCGCGAAGGGCAAGGCGCGCATGGAGGGCAAGGACTACGTCATGCAGGACGGGGACGTCGTGGAGTTCCGCTTCAACGTGTAGCGGGTGATCTACCACCTGCGGAGTGCCGACTTCGGGCGCGGGCCGCAGACGCCGGCCAGGGTGCGGTCTGAAAGGCCTCGGCGGGGGCACTCGGCCTTCTGCGGCGCCGATGGGTGCCGGTCCCTGAAGGAAAGAGAAACCCGTGTACATAGGTCTGGGTACCGTCGTCATCATCATTGTCATCGTCGCCGTCGTCATGATGATGCGCCGCCGCTGACCCGTGCCCCTCGTGCCGCACGATCCGTCCTGACCCCAGCCCGCCCCGGATCGCTTTCCCAGGATCCCCGGGCGGGCTCGGTCCGCCCAGGGGACACGTGGTCAGTGGGGGGTTTCGTCTCCGTGGCTGCGCAGCAGCTCCTTCGTCTTGGCGACGGCGAAGCCCCAGCCTTGTTCGACGGTGGGTTTGGCGGGGACGGCGATCTCGCCCGGGTTGGTGAGGACGTCGAGGAGGACCGGGCCGGGAGTGGCGAAGGCACGGCGTACGGAGTCGGCGAGGTCGGCCGGATCGGTGACGCGGATACCGGTGATGCCGATGGCTGTGGCGACGGCGGCGAAGTCGGGGTTGTCCAGGACGGTCCCGAACTCGGGGAGCCCGGCCTGCTCCTGTTCCAGCTTGACCATGCCGAGGCGTCGGTTGTCGAAGACGACGAGTTTGACCGGCAGTTGGTAGGACTTGAGCGTGATGAGGTCGCCGAGGAGCATGCTCAGGCCGCCGTCGCCGCAGAAGGCGACGACCTGGCGGTCGCGGTCCACGTACTGTGCGCCGAGTGCCTGCGGCATGGCGTTGGCCATGGAGCCCAGGTTGTAGGAGCCCAGCAGCCGACGCGTCCCGCGCATCTCGACGAACCGTGAGAGCCAGACGGTGGCCATTCCGGTGTCCGAGGTGAAGATCGCGTCGTCGGCGGCGCTGCGGTCCACGGCGGCGGCCAGTGCCTCCGGTCGGATGCCGTGCTCGCGGTTGTCCAGCGCGGAGCGCACCCTGCCGACCAGACCCTTGTCGTGCGCGGGGTCAGCAAGCCGTGCCTGGTCCTTCCGCCAGCTCCGGAAATGCTTGCGCGCCTCCTCCAGGTGCCCCCGGTCGCGGGTTCCGCCCGCGCGGGCCGACCCGGCGGGCAGGTGGTCGAGAAGGTCGCGCACGGTGGCTCCGACGTCGCCGACGAGACCGAGGTCCACCGGGACGCGGCGGCCTATGTGTGCCGGCTCGGTGTCGACCTGGACGACCGTGCGGCCCTCGGGATACCAGTCGCGGTAGGGGAAGTCGGTGCCCAGAAGGAGCAGGGTGTCCGCGGACTGCATGGCCGCGGCCGCCGCCGGGTTTCCGATCAGACCGGTCTGTCCCACCTGGAAGGGGTTGTCGCCCTCGAAGCCCTCCTTGGCCTTCAGCGTCAGCACCATCGGGGCCGCGAGGCGGTCCGCGAGCGCGAGGACGTCCTCGCGGGCGGCTCGTGCGCCCTGCCCGACCAGCAGGGTGATCCGGTCCGCGTGGTCGAGGAGGTCGCAGGCCCGGCGTACGGCGGGGGCCTCGGGGCGGGTGGTGGGCGTGGTGAGGGAGAGGCGGGCCGGGCGGTCCGTGTGCAGTTCCCGGTCGCCGATGTCGCCCGGCACGGTGAGGACCGCGACGCCCTTGTGGCCGAGGGCGTTGCGCACCGCCGTCTCAAGGAGCTGTGGCAGCTGGTCGGGGTCGGTGACCGTGGCGCGGAACACCGCCACGTCACGGAAGAGCAGGTCGTTGTCGATTTCCTGGAACGCGTCGCTGCCCAGCTCGGACAGGGGGACCTGGCCGGCGACCGCCAGTACGGGCGTACGGCTCTTGGCCGCGTCGTAGAGGCCGTTGAGCAGATGGACGGAGCCGGGGCCGACCGTGCCCATGCACACCCCCAGGCGGCCCGTGAGCTGGGACTGGGCACTCGCGGCGAAGGCGGCCGCCTCCTCGTGACGGCAGCCCACCCACTCCACGTCGTCGGTGGTGCGGATGGCGTCGGTGAGGGGGTTGAGCGCGTCTCCTACGACGCCGAACACCTGACGGACGCCGAGTTCGCTCAGGGCGTCCACGATGACGCGGGCGACGGTACGTGCCACGGATTTCCTCCAGGTCGGATCACGAAGTGGGCCCAGGTCAGACGGTGAAGTGGTCGGGGTCGGCGGCCTTCCAGTCGGCGGCCCAGCCGGCGGGTGGCTCGACCAGCAGTTGTCCGGGCGACAGCCAGTCGTAGAGCTCGTCGTAGGAGTGCACGGTCTGCGGGTCGATGCGCCGTCGCAGCATGTGCGGCTGGAGCTGTGCGGGGTCGGTGACTCCCATGGAGGCCATGATGTGCAGTGCGCTGCCCACCGTGGCCTCCTGGAGGCGCCGCACCCGTGCGGCCTTGTCGCCGACGTCCAGCGCGCGGGCCCGTCGCGGGTCCTGCGTCGTGACGCCGACGGGGCAGGTGTTGGTGTGGCAGCGCTGGGCCTGGATGCAGCCGACCGCGAACATCATGGCGCGGGCCGCGTTGCCGTAGTCGGCGCCCTGGATCAGGCGTTTGACGAGGTCCGTCCCGGTGGCGATCTTGCCGCTGGCGCCGATCCGGACCCGGTCCCGCAGACCGGCACCGACCAGGGCGTTGTGCACGGTCATCAGACCTTCGGTGAGCGGTGTGCCGACGTGGTCGGCGAATTCGAGCGGTGCGGCACCCGTGCCGCCCTCCGCGCCGTCGACGATGATGAAGTCGGGTGCGGTGCCCTCCTCGATCATCGCCTTGCACACGGCGAGGAACTGGCGCCGTGAACCGGGGCACAGCTTGAAACCGGCCGGCTTGCCGCCGGACAGCTCACGCATCCGCGCGATGAAGCGGACGAGCTCACGAGGCGTGGAGAACACCCGGTGGTAGGGCGGCGAGATGACGGTCCGTCCCTCGGGGACGTCCCGCACCCGGGCGATCTCCGCGTTCACCTTGGCTCCGGGCAGTACACCCCCGATACCGGGTTTGGCACCTTGTGACAGCTTGAGGGACACGCACTTGACGCTGTCGCCCGCCGCTTTCTCGGCGAACTCCCCGGCATCGAAATCCCCGTCCCGGGTCCGGCAGCCGAAGTAACCGGTACCGATCTCCCAGACCAGGTCACCGCCCGGGCGCAGGTGGTACTCCGACAGTCCGCCCTCGCCGGTGTCGTGCGCGAAACCTCCGGCGGCGGCCCCCTGGTTGAGTGCCAGGACGGCGTTCGCGGACAGCGAGCCGAAGCTCATCGCGGAGACGTTCAGCAGGGCCATGTCGTACGGGCGGGTGCAGTCGGGGCCTCCGATGCGTACGCGCGGCGGGTGTTCGGGCACCGGGCGGGGAGCCATCGAGGGAACCAAGTACTCGTAGCCCGCCTGGTACACGTCGCGTTCGGTGCCGAACGGCTCCTCGGCGGCGGTGCCCTTGGCCCGCTCGTAGACGATGCTGCGGATGTCCCGGTCGAAGGGCCGCCCGTCGAAGTTCCGCTCGACGAAGTACTGCTGCAGCTCGGGGCGGATGCGCTCCAACAGGAAGCGGGCGTGCCCGATCACCGGATAGTTGCGCAGCACCGAGTGCCGTCGCTGGGCCAGGTCCCACACACCGATCGTGCCGAGTACGGCCAACGGCACCGTCGCCGGCCACCACCAGGGCGACACCACCACGGCCGTACCGACCACTGCGAGGGCGGCGCACACGACCGCCGCGACCATTCCGGTTCTCAACACGAGCCACGAGTAACCCGCTTGGCCCGTCTCATGCGGACCGACCGCACCGTCCCGGCGGTGCCCACACGCCGTCGTCCACCGGGGAGCCTGAAAAGGATCCTGTTACGAAAATGCAGGCGTGGACGAGGAAGCGGTGGGCACATGCCGGTTCGGAGGTTGACAATTATGGTTCCCCTGCTTCTCGTTCTTCTGCTGGCTCTGATTCTCTTCGGTGCGGGTTTCGCGCTGAAAATTCTCTGGTGGGTTGCGATCGTCGTGCTGGTTCTGTGGCTCGTCGGCTTCGTCGCACGTCCGAAGGGTGGGAGTGGCCGCTGGTATCGCTGGTAGTTGACCGGCAGAAATATTTCCGGGCAAGGGTCCGAGATAATTATGAATTCTGGCTTGAACGCGAGGTGTTCAACCCGGAACCGCGGGCACTCGCAGGCAAGAAGGTCGAAGACACCGCAGTGTGCGACGTGCGGCGAAGGAGGATCGGCGGGAATTCCTGCCGCCTCCGTTTACTGGAGGAGTTGTTTTTCGCGTGACTGAGAATGTGTGGAGTTACAGGTCGACCGCGGGTCGTCTTGCGGACGCGGACCTCACCGGATACAAGGTCGAGGCCACGGACGGCGGCATCGGCAAGGTCGACAAGCACTCCGACGAGGTCGATGACGCCTACCTGGTCGTCGACACCGGTGTGTGGATCTTCGGCAAGGAGGTCATGCTCCCGGCGAGCACGGTCGTGAGCATCGACCCGAACGAGCGGAAGGTCTTCGTCGGCCTCACCAAGCAACAGATCAAGGAAGCCCCGGAGTTCGACCGGGAGAAGCATCTCGGCGACCCGGGCTACCACGACGAGCTGGGCACCTACTACGGCACCGGTCCGCACGCCTGACCCGACACCCGCTCCGAGCACCACGGCCCCGGGACTCTTCGACGAGTCGCGGGGCTCTCGTGTGCCCGGGGCGCGGGTTCGGGCGATGCGTGGGGCCCCGGCATGGAGGTCACTCACGTAGCTCATGGCCGCCGCGGTCGATCAGGCTCTCCACGCGGCCGACGATGCGGGCCGGGCCGCGTCGAGGACCGGAGACCTGCCCGCTCCGAAGTCCTCAGGGGGCGTCGGTGAACTCGAACTTGTCGGCGGGGCGCTCCTCGGCATCATCGGCGCCCTCGTCGCCGTCCCCGCGGCCGTCGCCGGGGAACCGTGAGACGATCGCGCCGTCCCGAGCCCCGCTGCGGATTCTGGTCGGCGGCCGTTCGGTGGAGCCGGCCGTCAGCCCAGGGCACGTCGCTCTCGCCGGGGCTTGTGATCGCGTTCCGCTTCAACGTCCGAGTTCCCCCTCCGTCACCCGCAGGCACGCCTCCGCGTAGGCCCGCACCAGGGGCCTGCGGTCCTGTGCCCGCCAGGCCAGGACGTACCGGCTGGGGGCGATGCCGCGGACCGGCCGTGTCACCACGCCGCCCAGGGTGAGCAGCGGGATGTTGCCCGCGGCCACCAGGCACACGCCGAGGCCCGCGACCAGCGCCTCGTACGTCTCCTCCGTGCTCGCGATCTCCGCGCCGATCCGGGGCGGGCGGCCGGCCCGCTCCTCCAGGGCGAGCCAGTGGTCCCGGAGCGGTCCCGTCTCCGGCGGCAGGGCGAGGAAGGGCTCGTCGGCCAGGTCCGCGAAGTCGATCGCGGAGCGGCCGGCGAGCGGATGGGACTCCGGCAGGGCGACGTGGCGCGGCTCCTCGGCGACCACCGTCCAGGCGAAGCGCTCCTGGTCCGGCAGGGGCAGCCAGACGAAGGCCACGTCCGCGTCGCCGTCCGCGAGGCCCGCGGTCGGGTCCTCCCAGCTCACCTGGCGCAGCCGGACCGCGGCCTCGGGGTGCGCGGCCGTGAACCGGGAGCGGATCGCGGGCAGCAGCCCGCCGCGTCCGGGACTGGTGCTCATGCCCACCACCAGCGTGCTGCGCAGCGCGGCCCGCGCCTGCTCCATCGCCGACGCGCCCCGCGCCCAGGCGTCCAGCACCCGCCGGGCGTGCGGCAGCAGCGCGGTCCCGGCCGCCGTGAGCGCCACGCCGTGCCGGTCGCGGCGCAGCAGCTCGACGCCCAACTGCCGCTCCAGCGCCCGGATCTGCTTGCTCAGCGCGGGCTGCGAGACGTAGAGCCGCTCGGCCGCGCGCGTGAAGTGCAGCTCCTCGGCGACCGTGACGAAGTACCGCAGGTCCCGCACATGGACGTCCGTCGTCATAACCATCGGTTGTCACCGTAGGTCTTGGACGGGCGGGGGTCCACGGGAGCAGCCTGGTTCCCGAGCGACGAGGACGGCCGAGGAGAGCCGTTCGGAGCGCTCCCTACGGAGGCTGGGTGTCATGAACAAGGTGTGGCTGATCACCGGTGCGAGCAGCGGACTCGGGCGGGCCGTCGCGGCAGCGGCCGTCGCCGCGGGCGATGTCGTGGTGGGCGCCGCCCGGCGGCCCGAGGGCCTCGACGACCTCGTGGCCGCCCACCCCGACCAGGTGGAGGCGCTGCGGCTGGACGTGGCCGACGTCGCCGCCGCGGGGCCCGCGGTGCAGGACGTGATCGCGCGGCACGGGCGGATCGACGTCCTGGTCAACAACGCCGGCCGTACGCATGTCGGCGCCTTCGAGGAGACCACCGACGCCGAGCTGCGCGACCTGTTCGACGTGCACGTCTTCGGGCCCGCGGCCCTCACGCGCGCGGTGCTGCCGCACATGCGCGAGCGGCGCTCGGGCGCGATCGTGCAGATGAGCAGCATGGGCGGCCAGATGTCCTTCGCGGGGTTCTCGGCATACAGCGGCACCAAGTTCGCGCTGGAGGGCCTGTCGGAGGGGCTCGCCGACGAGGTGCGGGAGTTCGGCATCAAGGTGCTGATCGTGGAGCCGGGGTCCTTCCGGACGGCGCTGTTCGACAGCAGCCGTGCGGGGGTCAGCGCGGACAGCGGGGTGTACGACGGTGTGAGCCGGACCCGCTCCGTCGTCGCCGGGGGCGACGGCACCCAGGGCGGTGACCCGGCGAAGGCGGCGGCCCTGGTCCTCGCCGCCCTGGACGCCGAGGAGACGCCGCTGCACCTGCCGCTCGGCGAGGACGGCGTCGAGGCGGTCCTCGGCAAGCTCGACCAGGTGCGCACGGAGATCGCCGCCTGGGAGAAGCGTACGCGCGCCACGGCCATCGGCGACTGAGGCACCCCAGGCCACCCGCGGCCGGTGGCGGAGCCGGCCGTCCGCCACCGCTCCCGTTGTCGTACCCCGGTGCCAAGATGTGCGGACCGGGACGGACGGCGCGGGAGGGGTGGCATGGCACAGACGGGGGAGGTGCGGGAGCCGCCCGTGGGGCGGCGGGCCCGGGAGCTGTGCACGCAGGGCACGCGGCTGTACGACGCCGCCCGCACCGTGCTCACCGACCATGCCCGCGCCCTGGAGGCCGTGCGCTCCGCCCTGGCCCCGCTGAGGGACGAACTCGTCGTCAAGGAGCTGGAGTCCATCCCGATCGGTCGGCTCAAGGACGCCACCGAGGGCCGGCTGCGCCTCGCGGCGGTCGAGGCGGCCGGCCTCTCCTCGGTGCGCGCGGTGTACGAGGCGAGCCGCTACGAGCTCCGGCAGATCCCCGGGGTCGGCGCCCAGACCGCCGACCAGGCCCTGGCCGCGGCACGGCAGATCGCCCGGGCGGTGGAGGAGACGGTCACCGTCCGGATCGACGTCGACCGGCCGGAGCCGCGCACCACCGCGCTGGTCGTCGCCCTGCACCGGCTGGTCGAGGCGGGTCCGGAACTGCGCCGGGCGGTGGACACCGCGGAGCAACTCGACCGCAGGCTGCGCGAGTTGCTCCCCGCCGCCCGCCCGGCCACCGGCCGGCTGCGGCTGGCCCTCACCGGGCGGCGCCGCAGGGAGGCCGCCCTCGCGGCGACGGCGGAGCTGCGCGCGCTGACCTCCGAGGCCAGGGACAAGGGCACCCGGCTCCAGCTGACCCAGGCCGCCACCGACCTGCTGCGCGGGCCGGCCTCCGACATCGAGGCCTGGGTCGACTTCGAGCTGCGCTCCGCCGAGTACTACAGCCAGCTCGCCGAGGTCTCCGAGCACCGCCCGGACGAGGCCGCCGCCGAGGGCTTCCTGCCCTCCGAGGTGGCCGAGCGGGTGCACGCCCAGCCGCTGGACGACACCCACCGCCGGGTCTCGCTGCGCGGCTACCAGTCCTTCGGCGCCCGGTTCGCGCTCGCCCAGCGCCGCGTCGTCCTCGGCGACGAGATGGGGCTCGGCAAGACCGTCCAGGCCATCGCCGCGCTCGCCCACCTCGCGGCCGAGGGGCAGACGCACTTCCTGGTGGTGTGCCCGGCCAGCGTCCTGATCAACTGGACGCGGGAGATCCGCTCCCGCAGCGCCCTGCGCGCGGTGCCGGTGCACGGGCCCGACCGGCAGGAGGCGTACGCCGACTGGCGCGAGCGCGGCGGCGTCGCCCTCACCACCTTCGACCTGCTGCACACGCTCCCCGCGCCGGACGGCACGCCGCCGGGCATGCTCGTCGTCGACGAGGCGCACTACGTGAAGAACCCCGTCACCCGCCGCGCCCGCTCGATCGCGAGCTGGACGGGGGCCTGCGACCGCGTCCTGTTCCTCACCGGCACACCGATGGAGAACCGGGTGGAGGAGTTCCGCGCCCTGGTGCGGTACCTCCGCCCGGAGCTGGTGCCCGCCATACGCGACAGCGACGCCGTCGCGGGCCCGTACGTCTTCCGCAGATCGGTCGCGCCCGCCTATCTGCGCCGCAACCAGCAGGACGTGCTCACCGAACTGCCCGCGCTGCTCCAGGTCGACGAGTGGGAGGAGCTCGGCGCGGCGGACCAGGACGCCTACCGCACGGCGGTCGCCGAGGGGAACTTCATGGCGATGCGGCGGGCCGCGTACGCCGACCCGGAGAAGTCCGCGAAGCTGCAGCGGCTGCGCGAACTGGTCGCGGAGGCCGCCGAGAACGGCCTGAAGGTGGTCGTGTTCTCGTACTTCCGCGAGGTGCTCGCCACCGTGCGGCTCGCCCTCGGGGACGAAGTGTTCGGGCCGGTGTCCGGCTCCGTGACCGCGGCCCGGCGCCAGCGGCTGGTCGACGACTTCACGGCCGCCGACGGGCACGCGGTGCTGCTGTCGCAGATCGAGGCCGGCGGCGTCGGTCTCAACCTCCAGGCCGCGTCCGTGGTGATCCTGTGCGAGCCGCAGGTCAAACCCACCCTGGAGCACCAGGCCGTGGCCCGCGCCCATCGCATGGGGCAGCTCCGCACGGTCCAGGTGCACCGCCTCCTCGCCACCGACAGCGTCGACGAGCGCCTGTTGCGCATCCTGGAGAACAAGGACCGCCTCTTCGACGCCTACGCCCGCCGCAGCGACGTCGCCGACGCCACCCCGGACGCGATCGACGTCTCGGACGGAGGCATCGCGCGGCGCATCGTGGAGGAGGAGCAGCGCAGGCTCGCGGGCGCCGGGGACACGGCCGCCGACTCCTGACCCGGCCCGCCGTGTGGCCAGGCAGTTCACCGCGGGCGACGGGTTCCGCGATCACCGTTCCGTCCCCGCTCACCTCACGCTTACCATGCGCCCAGTCGTACGCCGGTTCAGTGCGTCAGTGTCCGAAGCAGGAGCACGGTGCCCGTGTCCATACCTCCGCCGCCTGGGCCCCACCAGCCCCAGGAACCCCAAGGGCCGTACCCGCAGGGCCAGTTCCCTTCGTATCCCCAGGGCCCCTACGGCGCTCCCGGACCGTATCCGTACCAGCCCTGGGGCCAGGGCTACAGCCCCTTCAACCGCCCGGCCCCGGTCAACGGCGTCGCCATCGCCTCCCTGGTCCTCGGCATCCTCTGCTTCGTCCCGGCCGTCGGGCTGGTGCTCGGCGTCATCGCGCTCGCCCAGATCCGGAAGCGGGGCGGCCGCGGCAAGGGCCTGGCCGTCGCGGGCTCGATCCTCTCCACCGTCGGGCTCGCGCTGTGGGCGCTGGCGCTCGCCGGCGGCGTGCACTTCTACACCTGGTCCGGGGTCAAGGACGCCGCGGGCAGTCACGGCAGCGCCTACTCGCTCACCGAGGGCGACTGCTTCCACGCCCCGAGCGGCTCCCTGGAGGGCACGGCCTACGACGTCGACAAGGTGCTCTGCGAGAAGGAGCACGACGGCGAGGTCTTCGCCGTCTTCCAGATGAAGGGCGGCTCCGCCTACCCCGGCGACCGCAAGGTCACCGACACCGCCGACACCCGGTGCTACCAGCTGCGCTACCGCTACGCCATGGACGCCTGGGCGGTACCGGACGACGTCTACGTCTACTACATGACGCCGACCCGGGACAGCTGGGGATTCGGCGACCGCGAGGTGACCTGCCTGTTCGGCAACACCGACGAGACGGCCGGTCTGACGGGCTCGCTGCGCAACGACGAGCAGAGCCTGAGCGACGACCAGGTCGCCTATCTCAAGGCGGTCGACGTGGAGAACGCGGTCCTGGACCGGCAGCCCGTGGACAGTCCCGACGACGACCTCGAGGGCAGCCGCGCGTGGGCCGGGCAGATGTCGGCCGCGCTCGCGCGCGAGGCCACGCTGCTGCGCGGGCACACCTGGCCGGCGGGCGCCGCGAAGCCGGTCGCGAAGGTCGCCGCGAAGGTGGCGGCGGGCCGCAAGGAGTGGGCCCTGGCCGCGAAGGCGACCGACGCGGACGGCTTCTACGCGCACTACGACCGGGCCATGGTGCTCGCGGACCCCGACACCTCCGTCACCGCACGCAAGGCTCTGGGCCTGGCCACGACCCCGCCCGTGTCCGGCGACGGGAGCGGCGGAGGGGACGACGGGGGCGACGGTTCGGGGTTCGATGTGTGATCGCCGCCATAGTGGGGAGAAAGTGCCTGCGTGAAGCCCTCCCCACGCACATGTCACTACATCGAGTGATTCTCTGGCCTTTACTTGCACCGCCGAACCCACGGTTGCCACGCTGTTGCTGTCTGTACAACCTGATGGGAGCGGCCAGTGACATTCGGTGAGCAGCCGGCGTACCTGCGCGTCGCGGGTGATCTCCGCCAGAAGATCGTCAATGGCTCGCTGCCGCCGCACACCCGTCTCCCGTCCCAGGCCAGGATCCGCGAGGAGTACGGCGTCTCGGACACCGTCGCGCTGGAGGCCCGCAAGGTGCTGATGGCGGAGGGCCTGGTCGAGGGCCGCTCGGGTTCGGGGACCTACGTCCGCGAGCGTCCCGTGCCCCGCAGCGTCGCCCGCTCCGGCTACCGCCCGGTGGGCGGGGCCACACCCTTCCGCCAGGAGCAGGCCGACGGTGACGGGCGCGGCACCTGGGAGTCGAGCAGCGCCCAGACCGAGGCCAGCGCCTCGGTCGCCGAGCGGCTCTCCATCAAGCCCGGCGACCGCGTCATGCGCACCGGATACGTCTTCCGGGAGGCCGGCGAGGCGATGATGCTCTCCACCTCCTGGGAGCCCCTCGCAGTCACCGGCCGTACCCCCGTGATGCTGCCCGAGGAGGGCCCGCTCGGCGGCATGGGCGTCGTCGAGCGCATGGCGGCGATCGACGTGATCGTGGACAACGTCACCGAGGAGGTCGGCGCCCGCCCGGGCCTCGCCGAGGAGCTGCACGCCCTGGGCGGTGTGCCCGGCCATGTCGTCCTCGTCATCCAGCGGACGTTCTTCGCCTCGGGCCGCCCCGTGGAGACCGCGGACGTCGTCGTGCCGGCCGACCGCTACCGCGTCGCGTACCACCTCCCAGTGAAGTAGCGCACACCCTCACGGCGGCGGGCCCGGGCGCCCCCGCGCCGCCACCCCCGCCGGGCGCCCCCGGAGCGCGCCCGTCCGCCGGTGGATTCTGGCCGTTCTCGCAGGTCGCTCCCGCCCATGTCCGACATGCCCCTGACCGGATGCGTCGTCGTCCCCGCGCGGCGCACTCACCGTCGTGCGCCCCCCGCGGCCTGGCCGGTTGCGTACCTCCTTGTAAGAAGTCGTATTCGCTGCGTAAAGGTTAGGCGTAGGCTCAGGCATATGCGGATTGCGGTTTCCTTATCGGGTGGGGCACGGCACGAACCGCGGACGGGCAGCGGTCGGGCCGGGACGGGAAGGAGCGGTGGGGCGTGATGAACGACGGCACGATCACACTTCCCTGGCTCGTCATACGGCAGGACGACAACGGCAATCGCTACCGCGTGGGCAGGTACGCGACCAGGGCCGAGGCCCAGAAGATCGCGGACAGCCTCGACGGTCGTGAGCACAAGCAGCTGTACTGGGTCGAGCGCATCGGCCAGAACGGAGACGCGTCCCGCAACTGACCGGCCCGTGCCCGGCTCCGCGAGCGCGCCCCCCGGTCCCGTAGGCTCCCGCGCATGACGGAACGGATCGTGGTGGTGGGAGCCGCGCTCTTCGACGCCGGCCGCCTGCTCGCCGCGCGCCGGAGCGCGCCCGCCGAGCTGGCCGGCCGCTGGGAACTGCCCGGCGGCAAGGTGGAGCCGGGCGAGACGCCCGAGGCGGCCCTGGTGCGCGAGCTGCGCGAGGAGCTCGGCGTCGAGTCCGGGACCGTCGCGCGCATCCCGGGGGAGTGGCCCCTGAGGTCTCCGTACGTCCTCCAGGTGTGGACCGCCCGGCTGCACCCCGGCTCCGCCGCCCCCCGGCCCCTCCAGGACCACGACGCGCTGCGCTGGCTCGCCCCGGACGAGATCTGGGACGTGGACTGGCTGGACCAGGACGTGGCCGCGGTGCGCGAGGTGAGCGCGCGGCTCGACGCCTCCACCCGCTGAGCGCCCCTTCCTACGCCGTTCGTGCCACTGTGCGCCGCGCTGGACGGTACTTGCCCCCGGATATCGGGTATGTGGCCATTAACCCCACGAAACCGGACATGGGCGGGCTTGGCTGGGAAGTGATCGGCGTGATCGACACCGAAGGCGGCTGCGCCGAGTGGAGCTTCCCCGCGGAGCCGGGTGCCGTCGGCAAGGCGCGCGCCGCGGTCCGCGCCCAGCTGCACACCTGGGAGCTCGACGCCCTCGGCGATCTCGCCGCCCTGCTCGTCAGCGAGCTGGTGACCAACTCCCTGCGGCACGCCACCGGACCCATCGGTGTGCGCCTGGTGCGTCCCGCGAATCTGGAGGACGTGCTGCTCGTGGAGGTCTCCGACCCGCTCCCGGACCCGCCGCGCGAGCGCGTCGCCCGCCCCGAGGACGAGAGCGGACGCGGACTCCAGCTGGTCGCCCTCGCCTCGCGCCGCTGGGGCACCCGGCCCGGCGAGGCGGGCAAGACGGTGTGGTTCGAGCTCGCCGTGCCGGGCTGAGAGGGCCGGGAGGCCGGGCCCGCCGTGCGCTGCACGAAGGGCTGCGCACCGTCCGCGGGCCCTGTACGCGGGTCATGATCGTGTACAGGCTCTGGTTCAGGCCACTGGCAGGGTGCGACGAGTGTGATTCGACGAGGTGTTGGCTGGTTAGAAGACTGGAAGTGTTGTCGCAGCCGGGACCGAAAACCGTCGGGACCGTGCTGTGATCGTGAACACCGTGTTGTGCGGCGCCGTAGTGCTGGATACTGCGGGCAGCCGCCCCCGGTGACCGATGCCGGACGCGGTGAGCTGGAGGGGACGGTTCGCGTGAGCGAGATACCAGCGAAGGCCACGGAGTCCGAGGACCCGTCGGACGGCGCGAGGACGGAGGCCGCGGGTGAGACCGCGGCCGGCGCGCCGAGCGGTACGACGGGTGGGGCGGGCATGCCCGCCCGCGAGGACCTCTCGGCCTCCCACGCCGGGAGCCGGGACACCGGCCTCGGCGAGGACGCGCCCGCCGGTGACGCCATCTGGCAGAGCAGCCCGCCCGGTTCCATGTACGACTACATCAAGGTCGCGTCCTTCTCCATCGGCCCCGACGGGCTCGTCGACCAGTGGAGCCTGCGCGCCGAGCAGCTCTTCGGAATCCCGGCGGGCCGCGCGGTCGGCATGGACCCCATCGAGGCGTTCGTCGACCCCGACCTGCGGGAACAGGGCCAGCGCAAGATGGCGGAGATCCTCGACGGCCGGGAGTGGACCGGCGTCGTGCCGTTCCGCACGCCCGGGACCGCCGAGGACGGCGGCGGTCAGGAGGCCCTCGCCGAGGTCTACGTCATGCCGACGCGGACCGAGGACGGGGAGAAGGCCGCCGTCTGCATCGTGGTCGACGTCCGCACACTGCGCCGCATCGAGACCGACCTCGCCGCCTCGCAGTCGATTTTCGGTCAATCTCCCTTCGGCTTCCTGCTGATCGACCCCGATCTGCGCATTCGCCGGGCCAACCAGCAGTTCGCCAGCACGTTCGGCGGCACGCCCGACGACCACCGCGGCCGCGGCGTCCACGACTATCTGCGCAGCCCGGAGGCCGAGCGGGTCTCGGCGACCCTGCGCCGGGTCCTGGAGACCGGCGACTCCATCACGGACATGCACGTCACGGGCTTCGTGCCGGGCTCGGACGACCGCCGTCACTGGTCCATCAACCTTTACCGCGTGCACAGCGGCTCCGGCCGCCCCATCGGCATCGCGTGGCTCGGAACCGACATCACCTCCCGTCGCGCGGCCGCCCGCGAGGCCGCCGCGGCGCGGCGCAATCTCGCCCTTCTGAACGAGGCCGGCGCCCGCATCGGCAACTCCCTGGACCTGGAGACCACGGCCCGCGAACTCCTCGACGTCGTCGTGCCCGGCTTCTGCGACCTCGCGACGGTCGACCTCTACCAGGGGCTGCTCGCGGGCGACGAGACGCCGCCCGGGCTCGCCGACGGCAGTGCGGAGCTGCGCCGGGTCGCGTTCGCCAGCGCGGTCTCCGACGCGCCCTTCGTGGGCGGGGGCGCGCCCGTCGCCGTGGGCGCCGTGCACCACTACCCCTTCAACTCCCCGTGTGCGGACGCCCTGCGCACCGCCCGGCCCCGGCTGGTGCCCGCCGAGGAGGGCGGCCTCGTCCAGTCCACGCTGGCCGTGCCGATGGTCGCGCACGACACCGTCGTAGGACTGGCGCAGTTCGCCCGGACCAAGGGGAGCGAGCCGTTCGGGGACCGGGACCGGGATCTGGCGGTGGAGCTCGCGGCGCGGGCGGCGGTGTGCATCGACAACGCGCGGCTGTACCGGCGTGAGCACGAGCGCGCGCTGATCCTGCAGCGGTCGCTGCTCCCGCCGGGCGACCCGGTGGCCTCCGGCCTGGACATCGCCTGCCGCTATCTGCCCGGCGCCTCCTCCGCGGACCGCCCGAGCGAGGTCGGCGGCGACTGGTTCGACGTCATCGAACTGCCCGGACACCGGACGGCGCTGGTGGTCGGGGACGTGATGGGGCGCGGGCTGCGCGCCGCGGTGGCGATGGGCGAACTCCGTTCCGCGGTACGGACGCTGGCCCTCCTCGACCTCGAACCGGCGGAGGTGCTGAGCGCGCTGGACGAGATCGCCCGCGGTCTCGGCGCCCCCGGCGGCGTCCAGCAGGCGACCCGGGCGGCCCGCCGGCCCCGGGAGGCGGACCTCTCCGAGGTGTACCTCGCGACCTGCGTCTACGCGGTCTACGACTCCGTCACCCGCCGGTGCACCTTCGCCAACGCGGGGCATCTGCCGCCCGTGCTGGTCGAGCCCGGCGAGGACGCGCTGATGCTGGACGTGCCGCCGGGCATGCCGCTCGGCGTCGGCGGCGAGCCCTTCGAGGAGGTGGAGGTCGAACTACCCGAAGGCGCCCTGCTCGCGCTCTACACGGATGGACTGGTCGAAAGCCGCGATCACCCCCTGGACGAGGGCCTGCAGGCCTTCGTGGGGGCGCTCACGGACCCGACCCTCCCGCTCGAGGACGTCTGCGACCACGTCCTCAACACCCTCGACACCCACCACGGCGAGGACGACATCGCGCTGCTGATGGCCCGGGTCCAGGGGCTGCCCACCGACTCGGTCGGCGACTGGACGCTGCCGCGCGAGCCGCGCAGCGTGGGCCGGGCCCGCGAGTACGCCCGCGGCCAGCTGCTGTCCTGGGACCTCGAACCCCTCGTCGACACCACGGAGTTGCTCGTCAGCGAGCTGGTCACCAACGCCCTGCGGTACGGCGAGGGCGAGATAAGACTCCGCCTCCTGCTCGACCGCACCCTGGTCTGTGAGGTCTGGGACTCCGGGCTCGTCCAGCCGCGCCGCCGCCGCGCCCGCGACACCGACGAGGGCGGCCGCGGCCTGCAGCTCGTCGGCCTCCTCAGCGCGGCCTGGGGCTCCCGCCGCACGCCCCGCGGCAAGACGGTCTGGTTCGAACTGCCGTTGCCGGACGGGGAGACGGGGCTGACGGACCCGGCGGAGGCGCTGCTCAGTCTGTTCTAGGCGTGTGCGGCCGGGCCTGTCCCGGCTGTTCTGGAGTGCGCCGCCGAGCCCGCTCCACGAGCGCGCGCTAGTCGGGCTTGACCCGGCGGGCGCGGGTGCGTGGGCCGCCGAAGCTTGCGGGCGGGCCGCCGTCGGGGCCTCCGCCCAGGAGGATCCCGCCGACGACGGCTCCCGCGGCGCCGCTCGCGTGCTCGGCCGCGCCGGCGATCGGGTTGCCGTAGATCCGCACGTCCTGCTCGGCCAGCGCGAGGGCCTGGCGGGCCAGGGCGTCGGCGGCCTGCGCGTCGGGCGGCTCGGTGCCGAGCAGCCGTTCCGCCTCGGCCAGCCGGGTGCGGGCGGTGCTGCCCAGGGCGCCCCGGTGCGCCGCGACGAAGCCGTCCGCGAGGGCGACGGCACTGCGCGCGGCGAGCAGCGCGCCGGCCGGCGGCGCGCCGGCCCGCCCGGTCGCCACCGGTGCGACCGCCTCCGTGATCCTGCGCAGCGCGTCGAGGGGGTCGTACGGCCCGGCGGTCACCTCCTCCCGTACGGCGGTCAGGACGAGGTCGGCGCGCCCCGCGAGGGCGTGCAACTCGCCGGTGGGCAGGGCGGTGTCCGAGGTCCGCGCGGCGTCGAGCTCCGCCTCCGCGCCGGTCAGCGCGGCGGGCACCAGCTCCGCCGCGGCCGCCAGGTCCGCGACGAGCCGCTCGACGCAGGTCACCAGGACACCGGCCTGCGCGGTCGCGCCCTCCGCGGCGCGCAGATGACGTGCCGCGCCCTCACGGTCCCCCGTATCGGCGCGCTGGCGGGCCTGGTTGAACCGGACCGTGGCGAACACCAGGCGGTCCTTGGCCTGTTCGACGTGGCCGGTGACGGCGGCGGTCGCGGCGGGGCCGTACCGCTCGGTGGCCCCGGCCAGCGTCGTCCCGGCGGCCCCGGTCCGCGCGGTCAGCTCGCGGAAGCGGGTCTCGGCCGGTTCCAGCGCCGTGTCCGGGCCGCCCGGCTCGGGCGCGCGCAGCAGGTCGAAGGCCGGGGCCTCCGCGTCCAGCCGCCGCCCCGCCTCCCGGCACCGCCCGACGATCCCCGCGAGCGCGTGCCGCCGGGACGTCTCGTCCTCCGGAACCCCCTCGTCGTACTGCTGCCGCATCCGGAAGGCGGCCGCCAGCTCGGAAGCCGCGTCCCGCACGGCCAGGGCGAAGGGGGCCACGGCGTCGCTGCCGCACTGCGCCTCGGCGAAGGCGAGCTCCTCCCGGCTGGTGCGGACGCAGTCGTCCGCCTCGACCAGGGCCGCCCGCGCGCGCTCGTCGTCCTCGGAGAGCGGCCCCGCGGCCGGGCCGGCGCGGGCGACGGCGCCGCCCGGCGTCGTACGGGTCCGGGCCCGCCGGGTGCGGCGCACGTACCCGTAGCCCGCGAGCACGACGACCGCGGCCACGACGGCCAGCGGCAGCACCAGATCGGTGGCCGACGTCTCGTCCCGCTGGGCCCCGGCCGCGCTCGGGGCGGACGGGACCGCACGGGTGGCCGGAACCGGCACGTCGTGGTTGATCGTCATCCAGGGCAGCACCAGCCACACGACCGCGGCGACGCCGCCCACCAGGGCGTGCGCGACCCGTACGGATATGTGGGAGGCGGCCCGCCGCGGCCGGCCCCGGATCAAGGGTGACGTCACATTTCGGAGCGTATGAGCAGGAATGCGGGCGCGCGACCGGGATACGTCCGGGGTGGGGCAGGGGTGACCCGGGGAGACGGATGAGCGAGAACGCGGACGGCGGAGGGGGAACGGGCATGGAGCCGACGGTGGGGACGGAGGGGCAGCCGGCCACGGAGGAGGAGCCGGCGGCGCAGACGGTGACGGATCCCGCGCGCCTCGACCCCGCGCCCGCACGCAAGGCGAAACGGCGCCGCCGGCTCAGACGCACCGCCCTGGCGCTGGTCCTCGTGCTCCTGCTCCCCGTCCTCGCCGCCGAACTGGCCCTCCGCCTGAACTACAACGGCGACCCGGCCGCCGGCACGCACACCCGGAACCGGGACGCGATCTGGCTCGGCCACGCGTGGGTCGACGGCCGCCACCGACGCGGACGTCACGGCCCTCGCGCACCGCCTGAGGGACACCGGCATCCACGACCTGTACGTGCACGCCGGTCCCCTGGAACACGACGGCACCCTGCCCAAGTCGGCCTGTCCCAAGGCGCGTTGGCTCATCGGCGCCGTCCACCGCGCGGCCCCGGGCATCCGGGTCCAGGCCTGGCTCGGCGACGTGCTCGCGAGCGAGGGGCCCGACGGGCTGCGGCTGGAGCGGCCGGCCACCAGGGCCGCCGTGGTCACCTCCACCCGCCAGATCCTGGCCGCCGGCTTCGACGGCGCCCACTTCGACCTCGAACCCCTGCACTCCGGTGACCGCGACTACCTGGCCCTCCTGGACGCCCTGCACCAGGTCACCGCGGCCGCCGGCGTCCCGCTGTCCGTCGCGGCCCACCAGATCGACCCGCTCCCCGCGTTCCACTCCGTCTGGGGCACGCTCACCGGCCACCCCAAGTGGTGGTCGCAGGCGTACTTCGGCCAGGTGGCGCGCCGCGTCGACCAGATCGCCGTGATGTCGTACGACACCATGCAGCCGCTGCAGAGCCTCTACGGCGGCTACGTCGCCCAGCAGACCTCGCTCGCCCTGGAGGTCACCCCGAAGTCGACGGACCTGCTGATGGGCCTGCCCTTCTACCACGAGAACCGCTTCGGCCACTGGGCCCACGCCGAGACGGTCCCCGCGGCCGTCCACGGAGTCCGCCTCGGCCTGTCCCGCACGGACGCGCACCGCGAGAACTTCGGCGTAGCCCTTTACGTCGACTTCGCGGCCACGGAGGGCGACTGGACGGCGTACCGCGAGGGCTGGGTGCGCTGAACGCGGTCCCGCGTGCCATCATCACCCCCTGCGGAGGGGGAGAGGCATGAGCATGGAGTGGCAGGTGGCCGGTGTCGTCGTGCTGGCATTCGGCACCGTGTCCGCGCTCGTCGCGATCACGACCGGCCGGGTCGCCCAGTTCTCGGCACCGCGGCGCGGCACGGTGTTCCGGCCGCGGCTGTGGGGCTACGGCACGCTGATCGCCCTGGCCGGGATGGGCACGTTCCTCTTCCTGGGGCCCTACCAGGGGCCGGCCGCCCGCCACTTCGGTCTCGCCATGGCGGGCATGGCCGTGTTCTTCGCCGGGCTGATCGTGCAGTACCTGTCCCGGCGCCCCCGGCGTACGTCCCCGACGCCTACGAAGTCCGCCTCCTGATCTTCGACCCCAGCCACACCAGTGGGTCGTACTTGCGGTCGACGGCGCGTTCCTTCAGGGGGATCAGTGCGTTGTCCGTGATCTTGATGCCCTCGGGGCAGACCTCCGTGCAGCACTTGGTGATGTTGCAGTAGCCGAGGCCGTGCTCGTCCTGGGCGGTCTTCTTGCGGTCCAGGCCGCTGTCGGCGGCGGCGTCCAGGGGGTGCATGTCGAGTTCGGCGACGCGCATGAGGAAGCGGGGGCCGGCGAAGGCCGGTTTGTTCTCCTCGTGGTCGCGGACGACATGGCAGGTGTCCTGGCACAGGAAGCACTCGATGCACTTGCGGAACTCCTGCGAGCGGTCCACGTCCTCCTGCATCATCCGGTACTCGCCGGGGGCGAGTTCGGCCGGCGGCACGAAGGCCGGGACCTCGCGCGCCTTCTGGTAGTTGAAGCCGACGTCGGTGACGAGGTCGCGGACGACCGGGAAGGCCCGCAGCGGGGTGACCGTGATGGTCTCCTCGCGCGTGAACACCGACATGCGCGTCATGCACATCAGGCGCGGACGCCCGTTGATCTCCGCGGAGCACGAACCGCACTTGCCCGCCTTGCAGTTCCAGCGCACGGCGAGATCGGGCGCCTGGGTGGCCTGGAGGCGGTGGATGATGTCCAGCACCACCTCGCCGTCGTTGACGTCGACCTTGAAGTCCTCCAGGCCGCCGCCCTTCGGATCGCCCCGCCATACCTTGAAGCGGGCCTCGTAGCTGCTCACTCGTACAGCTCCTCTTCGGCGAGGTACTTGACCAGCTCCTCCTTGTCGAAGAGAGCGAGCAGGTCGGCGCGGATGGGGTCGGTGGTCTCGCGGGTGAGGGTGATCTGACCGCGGACGGGGTCCGTGGCCGCCAACCCGCCCGTGGGGTCGGTCAGTTGGCACAGCAGGTTGATGTTGCGCCACTTGCGTTCCATGGTCGGGTGGTCCTCGCGGGTGTGGCCGCCGCGCGACTCGGTGCGCTCCAGCGCGGCCCGCGCCACGCACTCGCTGACCAGCAGCATGTTCCGCAGGTCCAGCGCCAGGTGCCAGCCGGGGTTGAACTGGCGGTGCCCCTCGACACCGGCCCGGCGGGCCCGTACCCGCAGCTCCGCCAGCTTCTCCAGCGCCTGCTCCATCTCGCCCTCGCGGCGGATGATGCCGACCAGGTCGTTCATCGTCTGCTGGAGTTCCTGGTGCAGGGTGTACGGGTTCTCCGGCGGGCGGCCGTCGTCCTCGCCGGGCGCCGGCCCCTCCGCGGAGAACGGCCGCAGGGCCTCCGCCGCCGCCGAGTCGACCTGGGCGTCGTCCACGGGCGGACGCCCGCCCGCCAGCCCCGTCGCGTACTCGGCCGCGTGCCAGCCCGCCCGGCGCCCGAACACCAGCAGGTCGGACAGGGAGTTGCCGCCCAGCCGGTTCGAACCGTGCATGCCGCCCGCGACCTCACCGGCGGCGAACAGCCCCGGCACCCCGCGCGCGGCCGCCGAGTCGGAGTCGACCGCGATCCCGCCCATCACGTAGTGGCAGGTGGGGCCGACCTCCATGGCCTCCGCCGTGATGTCCACGTCCGCCAGCTCCTTGAACTGGTGGTACATGGACGGCAGCCGGCGCCTGATGATTTCGGCCGGCATCCGCGTCGACACGTCGAGGAACACCCCGCCGTGCGGGGAGCCGCGGCCCGCCTTCACCTCGGAGTTGATCGCCCGGGCGACCTCGTCGCGGGGGAGCAGCTCGGGAGGACGCCGGTTGTTGTCCGGGTCCTCGTACCAGCGGTCCGCCTCCTCCTCCGACTCCGCGTACTTCTCCTTGAAGACGTCGGGGATGTAGTCGAACATGAACCGCTTGTCCTCGGAGTTGCGCAGCACCCCTCCGTCGCCGCGCACGGACTCCGTGACGAGGATGCCCTTCACCGACGGCGGCCAGACCATGCCGGTCGGATGGAACTGCACGAACTCCATGTTCAGCAGCGGCGCTCCGGCGAGCAGCGCGAGCGAGTGCCCGTCGCCCGTGTACTCCCACGAGTTCGACGTCACCTTGAAGGACTTGCCGATGCCCCCGGTCGCGACGACGACGGAGGGGGCCTCCAGCACCATGAAGCGGCCGCTCTCGCGCTCGTAGGCGAAGACGCCCGAAACGCGGGAGCCGTCCTTCAGGATCCGGGTGACCGTGCACTCCTGAAAGACCTTCAGGCGGGACTCGTAGTCACCGGTCTCCCTCTTGTCCTCCTGCTGGAGCGAGACGATCTTCTGCTGGAGCGTGCGGATCAGCTCCAGCCCGGTGCGGTCGCCGACGTGCGCGAGGCGCGGGTACTCGTGGCCGCCGAAGTTGCGCTGGGAGATCCGGCCGTCCTTCGTACGGTCGAAGAGGGCGCCCCAGGTCTCCAGCTCCCACACCCGCTGCGGGGCCTCCTGGGCGTGCAGTTCGGCCATGCGCCACTGGTTGAGGAACTTGCCGCCGCGCATCGTGTCGCGGAAGTGGACCTGCCAGTTGTCGTGCTCGTTGGCGTTCGCCATCGCCGCCGCGATGCCGCCCTCGGCCATCACGGTGTGCGCCTTGCCGAACAGGGACTTGCAGATGACTGCCGTGCGGGCTCCTCGCTCGCGCGCCTCGATGGCGGCACGCAGTCCGGCGCCCCCGGCGCCGACCACGACCACGTCCCACTCCTGGCGGTCGACCACGGACATCACAAGGCCCCACTCACTAGAAGAATCGCGGATCGTCGAAAGCGCCCGAGGCGAGCAGATAGACGTAGAAGTCGGCGACCGCCACGCTCACCAACGACGCCCAGGCGAGCAGCATGTGACGGGCGTTCAGCTTGCCGACGAACTGCCAGGCCTTGTAGCGCACGGGATGTTTGGAGAAGTGCTTGAGCTTGCCGCCCACGATGTGCCGGCAGGAGTGGCAGGAGATCGTGTACGCCCAGATCAGCGTGATGTTGATCAGGAACACGACGGTGCCGAGGCCCATGTGGCCCCAGTTCTCGTCCGTGTCGCGGAAGGACAGCACCGTGTCGTACGTCAGCACGCACGCGACGAGGATGGCCGCGTAGAAGAAGTACCGGTGGATGTTCTGCAGGATCAGCGGGAAGCGCGTCTCGCCGGTGTACTTCTTGTGCGGCTCGGCCACCGCGCAGGCCGGCGGGGACGCCCAGAAGCCCCGGTAGTAGGCCTTGCGGTAGTAGTAGCAGGTCAGGCGGAAGCCCAGCGGGAAGATCAGGATGATGATCGCCGGGGAGATCGCCCACCAGTCGCCGAAGAGGTCGGCGTTGGGGCCCGAGGGCATGTGCTGGCAGTTGGTCGCCAGGCAGGGCGAGTAGAACGGGGAGACGTACGGCGCCGAGTAGTAGTCCGCGTTCGCGAAGGCCCGCCAGGTGGAGTACACGATGAAGGCGAGCAGACCGGCCGCGGTGGCGGCGGGGGCCAGCCACCAGCGGTCGGTGCGCAGATGCGGGGCGTCGATCGCGGCGCGCGTACCGGTCCGTACGCCGCCGCTGTTCAGATGTGGTTCCGTACCAGTGGCCAACTCATGACTCCGGTCGGTGTCGGGGAGCGCTCAGTGGTGGTCGCCGTGGCGCGCACCCAGTCCCTCGTCGTCCGTGTCGACCCACAGCGAGTCGTCGTACGGGGTGTCGGGGATGGTGACGAGCTCGGGCTTGCGTGGTGCGGCCGGACTCGACGCCGCAGAGCGCAGGAGCGCGACGCTCTCACGCAGGTGATCGGTGTCGGCGCGGACGCGGCGCATGTCCAGCCCGCCACTGCCCAGCTGCTTCTCCAGGCGCCCCACGGACCGGGACAGGTCGTCCAGGCAGCGCTGCATTGTCGTCAGGTCGTCTTGCACGGACATGACGTGACCTCACTTCCATGGGCCGTCCGGCCCCAGGTGGCAACGTTCATGCGCCTGCGAGTGTTGCGCGTCACACCTGCCGGTGGGAAGGGATGTGCAGCGATTGGCGGATTGCACGCCTCCACGTGCACGCCCGCATGCGCTCTGTATGCGCCCCCGGCGCACGTTGCGCCGCACGAGTGACCTTCCCCGCGCCCGCCGCCGTGTCGCCGTCGAGTGGCGAACCCTTTCCTCTTCAGTGGGGCCATAGATCTGATCAGCTCCAAAATACCGCCAAATGTGATCAGAACCCCACTTGTGTCGCCGGCCGGAGCGGCTGCTCGGAGGTAGGAACGGATGTCCCACGACGGCGTCGGACCCATGTCTGTCCGGCCCAGCGCTGCACTGCGCTCGGCTGCCTTCCTCGCCGTGGGCGCGCTCGCCGTGTCCGCGCTCACCGGCTGCAGCGCCGAGGATCCGGCGGGCAAGCCGCTCGCGGGTCCGGACCTCGCGCCCGCCGCGCGTGACCTGGTCGCCGACGGCGGCACGCTGCGCTGGGCCGTGGACGACGTGCCGGAGACGCTGAACTCCTTCCAGTCGGACGCCGACGCGGCCACCGGCCGGATCGCGCAGGCCGTCCTGCCGTCGATGTACCGGCTGGACCGCAAGGGGCGGCCGGTGCGCAACGCCGACTACCTGGAGTCCGCGAAGGTCGTCAAGACCGAGCCCAAGCAGGTCGTGGTCTACAAGCTCAACCAGCAGGCGGTGTGGAGCGACGGCCGGGAGATCGGTGCCGCCGACTTCGCCGCCCAGTGGCGCGCCCTGTCCGGCAAGGACAGCGCGTACTGGACGGCCCGCAACGCCGGCTACGACCGCATCGAGAAGATCGAGCGCGGCGCCAGCGACCTCGAGGTCAAGGTCACCTTCGCCAAGCCCTACGCCGACTGGCAGTCGCTGTTCACACCGCTGTACCCCAAGGACGTCATGGGGACGCCGGACGCCTTCAACGACGGCGCCCGCCGCAAGCTCAAGGTCACCGCCGGACCCTTCTCGCTGAAGCAGGTAGACACCAAGGGTCAGCAGGTCACCCTGGTCCGCAACCCGCGCTGGTGGGGCCGGCCCGCCAAGCTCGACGAGATCGACCTGAAGGCCGTGCCGCTCGACAAGCGCGCCGAGGCGCTGGCCGACGGGAAGCTCGACCTGGCCGAGATCGACCCGTCCGACGCCGGCCGCTTCACCCTGGCCGGCCGCGCCAACGGCACCGGCACCCCGCTGATGGGCCCCGGCTCCCGGCGCACCCCCGCCAAGGCCCTGCAGGGCTTCGCCGTACGCAAGTCGCTGGAGCCCGCCTACACCCAGCTCGCCCTGAACGGCTCCGCGGGTCCCCTCGCGGACGAGCGGGTCCGCCGGGCGGTGGCCCGCTCCCTGGACCGGCTGTCCATCGCCCAGACCGTGCTCAAGCCGCTCGGGCTGCCCGCGGTGCCCGTCGGCAGCCACCTCGCCCTGTCCGGGCAGGCCGCCTACGCCGACGGCAGCGGCGTCCTCGGGGGCGAGGACACAGCGAAGGCGCAGGCGCTGCTCGCGGACGCCGGGTGGGTTCGCGGCGGCCCGGTCGCGGAGGAGAAGAAGAAGGGCGAGAAGGCCGCGGGCGCCGCCGGCAAGAAGTCCGACGACGAGTCCGAGGGCGACGACGGCACGTACATCGTCGGCGAGGACGACAAGAACGGGGACAGCCGCGGCGGGGACGACAAGGACCCCCGGGACCACGCGAAGAAGCAGGAGAACGGTAAGGGGAGCGAGGAGGGCGGCAAGCACCTCGCCGACGGCCGGCAGTACACCGGGCAGCAGGGCGGCGCCCCCGGCGCGTACGCCCCCAAGGGCACCGCCGCCCCGGCGGGCGTCGCGGCCGGCCCGCTGGCCAAGAACGGCAAGCCGCTCACCCTGCGCTTCGTGCTCCCGTCGGGCGCGGGCTCCGAGGTGCTGCGCACCGTCGCCGACCGGATCGGCCGCATGCTCGAGCGGGTCGGCATCACCACGCAGATCACCAAGGTCTCCGACGAGAGCTACTTCAAGGACCACATCGCCTCCGGCCAGTTCGACCTCGCCCTGTACTCCTGGCCCGCCTCCGCCTTCCCCGCGACCGACGCACGGCCCGTCTACGCCAAGCCGGTGCCGGCCGCCGACGGCTCCCTCGACGTCGAGCAGAACTACACGCGCATCGGCACCGACCAGGTCGACCAGCTCTTCGACCAGGCCGCGGGCACCCTGGACGGCAGCGAGAGCCGCTCCCTGCTGCGCAAGGCCGACTCCCGCATCTGGGCCGCCGCCGCCTCCATCCCGCTCTACCAGCGCCCGCAGCTCACGGCCGCGAAGAAGGGCCTGGCGAACGCCGGCTCGTTCGGGTTCCAGACGCCCGTCTACGAGGACATGGGCTTCCTGAAGAAGGGGGCCAGGCCCTCGCCGAGCCCGTCCGGCCACTGAGCCGCGCGGCCCTGCGAAAGCCACCTCCGCCGGGGCCACGTACCATGGGGTAAGGCCGTGGCGTGTCCAGCCCGGCAGGGCCCGCGTCACACGGACGTACGCGAACGGCCTTCCTCACACTCCAGGAGTACGCCTTCATGGCCACGCGCCACGACATCCGCAACGTCGCCATCGTCGCCCACGTCGACCACGGGAAGACGACCATCGTCGACGGCATGCTGAAGCAGGCCGGTGCCTTCGCCGCCCACCAGCTCGACTCGGTCGACGACCGCATGATGGACTCGAACGACCTGGAGCGTGAGAAGGGCATCACGATCCTCGCCAAGAACACGGCGGTGAAGTACCACCCCAAGGACGGCGGGGACGTCATCACGATCAACATCATCGACACCCCCGGCCACGCCGACTTCGGTGGCGAGGTCGAGCGCGGTCTGTCGATGGTCGACGGCGTCGTGCTGCTGGTGGACGCCTCCGAGGGCCCGCTGCCGCAGACCCGCTTCGTGCTGCGCAAGGCGCTCCAGCAGCGCCTGCCCGTCATCCTGTGCATCAACAAGACGGACCGCCCGGACTCCCGGATCGACGAGGTCGTCAACGAGACCTACGACCTCTTCCTCGACCTGGACGCGGACGAGGAGCAGATCGAGTTCCCGATCGTCTACGCCTGCGGCCGTGACGGCATCGCCTCGCTGACCAAGCCGGAGAACGGCACCGTGCCGGCCGACTCCACCAGCCTGGAGCCGTTCTTCTCCACGATCCTGGAGCACATCCCGGCCCCGACCTACGACGAGGGCGCGCCGCTGCAGGCCCACGTCACCAACCTCGACGCGGACAACTTCCTCGGCCGTATCGCGCTGCTGCGCGTCGAGCAGGGCGAGCTGCGCAAGGGCCAGACCGTGGCCTGGATCAAGCGCGACGGCAGCGTCGCCAACGTCCGCATCTCCGAGCTGATGATGACCGAGGCGCTCACCCGCAAGCCCGCCGAGAAGGCAGGCCCGGGCGACATCTGCGCCGTCGCCGGCATCCCGGACATCATGATCGGCGAGACCCTGGCCGACACCGAGAACCCGATCCCGCTGCCGCTGATCACGGTCGACGAGCCCGCGATCTCGATGGTGATCGGCACCAACACCTCGCCGATGGTCGGCCGCGGCGGATCCGGCAAGGGCGCCGACGCGAAGGCGGCCGTCAAGGACCGCAAGGTCACCGCCCGCCAGGTCAAGGACCGCCTCGACCGCGAGCTGATCGGTAACGTCTCGCTGCGCGTCCTCGACACCGAGCGGCCCGACGCCTGGGAGGTCCAGGGCCGTGGTGAGCTGGCGCTCGCCATCCTCGTCGAGACCATGCGCCGGGAGGGCTACGAGCTCACCGTCGGCAAGCCCCAGGTCGTCACCAAGGACGTCGAGGGCAAGGTCTACGAGCCGGTCGAGCGCATGACGATCGACGTGCCCGAGGAGCACATGGGCGCCGTCACCCAGCTCATGGGTGTCCGCAAGGGCCGGATGGACAACATGTCCAACCACGGCTCGGGCTGGGTCCGCATGGAGTTCGTGGTGCCCTCGCGCGGTCTGATCGGCTTCCGGACCGAGTTCCTGACGCAGACCCGCGGCACCGGCATCGGCCACTCCATCCACGAGGGCCACGAGCCCTGGTTCGGCACGCTGACGACCCGCAACAACGGTTCCCTGGTGGCCGACCGCTCCGGCTCCGTCACCGCGTTCGCGATGACGAACCTCCAGGAGCGCGGCGTGCTGTTCGTCGAGCCGGGCACCGAGGTGTACGAAGGCATGATCGTCGGCGAGAACTCCCGTGCCGACGACATGGACGTCAACATCACCAAGGAGAAGAAGCTCACCAACATGCGGTCCTCGACGGCCGACGTGGCCGAGTCGATCGTGCCGCCGCGCAAGCTGTCGCTGGAGCAGTCGCTGGAGTTCTGCCGCGACGACGAGTGCGTCGAGGTGACTCCGGAGGCGGTCCGCATCCGCAAGGTGAACCTGGACGCCCGCGAGCGCGCCCGCGCCGCGAGCCGCGCCAAGCACGGCTGATTTCCCACGGGTTGAAGCCCGGTCGCCCCAAGTGTGGGGGCGGCCGGGCTTTTTGCAACCGGTTTTCGGGCCGACGTCGTCCGGAATGCGGACCGATGCGCCCGATACCCATGTAACAAGTCCGTTTCGTGGCCTTCTCCTCCCAGAGGGTTTGTCCGAGTTTTGGAAGTTCTACGCGTCAGCTGTGACTGAATTGAGATTTACAGACGGTGGTCGGCCCCTTGCTCATGGCAGATAGTTAGCCGCGTAGCTCGGGTCAATGGGTCAGACGCTGTGGGGACAGCGCCCGACTCGCGAGCACCCGGGGGTGCCTGACCTTCCGTCAGGGGTGTCGGAGGGCAGAAACGTACCCCCAGCTGTTGGTGGACACGTGGAGTCATGAGGAGGAGCCCCATGTGCGGTGTCACAAGGGTCAGCTGGTTCGGTTCGTCGCTTCCGGCTGTGTGATCAGGTCCTGGAACTACGCGCGTTCCCCTGGGGGTTCGCGCGTCCTCGCGGTAACAGGAACCTCTCACACCCACACCTGTGAAATGGGCGAACTGTGACAAGTCCTATCGACGTCGAGGGCAGCGGCGGCACGTCGGTCGTGATCGACGGAGCAACGCAGCCACCCGTGGCACTCGAGGCCAAGGAACTTCAGGGCCGGTCTCCCGGCCAGTTGATGTGGATCCGCTTCAAACGCGACCGAACAGGCGTCATCTCGGCCGGTGTTGTGGCGTTCTTCTTCCTGATCGCGGCGGCGGCCCCCCTCATCGCGAAGCTCTACGGCAAGAACCCCTACACCGTGTACGCGGACGAGCGTCCCGAGCTCTTCGACAGCGCGGGTGTGCCGGTACAGCCCAACGGCGGTATCAGCAGCGAGTTCTGGTTCGGCCTCGAGCCCGGCAACGGCTACGACGTCTTCACCAAGCTCCTCTACGGCATCCGCACCTCGCTGATGATCTCCCTCGCCGTCACGGTGGCGACCGTCCTCACCGGCATCCTCCTCGGTGTGACGGCGGGTTATCTCGGCGGCAAGGCCGACTACTTCATCAGCCGGCTCATCGACTTCCTGCTCGCCTTCCCGGCGCAGCTGTTCTTCATCGCCAGCATGCCGGTCGTGGTGTCGCTGTTCGTCAGCCCGACCGACGAGACACCGGTCTACGTCCGGGTGGTCGCGCTGATCATGGTGCAGTGGTTCCTGGGCTGGATGAGCCTCGGCCGCATCCTGCGAGGCACCACACTCGCCCTGCGGGAGCGGGAGTTCATCGAGGCGGCCCGGGTGAGCGGAGCGCCGCCCTGGCGGATCATCCGCCGGGAGATCCTGCCGAACGTGGTCACGCCGATCCTCGTCCAGGGCACCTACATGCTGCCCAACTTCGTGACCGCCGAGGCCGGTCTGTCCTTCCTCGGCGTGGGCATCGTCGAACCGACGCCCGACTGGGGCCAGATGTTCTCCAAGGCGTCGACCGAACTCGTGATGCAGAACGACATCACCTACATGTTCTTCCCCGGCATCTCGATGATCATCTTCATCGTGGCCTTCAACCTGCTCGGGGACTCGGTCAGGGACGCCTTCGACCCCAAGACGGCTCGCTGACCTACGGATTGGGCGTCCTCGCCCGGATACCGGATGGCACTTCGTTCGCACTGGTGACACACAGATGGGTGGAAACTGAGTGATGAGTAAGGGCGGACGCCACGCATACGCCGCACTCTCAGTGCTTGCGGCCGGGGCACTCGTGCTGACCGGTTGCAGCAAGGGCGGCAGCGACTCGAGCGACAACAAGAAAGAGGACAAGGAGAACGCCCAGCGGCAGCAGGCGTCCATCAAGTTCGGTGACGCCGCCGACTCCCAGGGGCCGGCCGCCGCGGTGCCGGGCGCAAAAACAGGCGGCACGATCTCCGTGCCGCAGCGCGACAGCATCGCGCACCTGGACCCGGGCCAGATCTACGTCTCCAACGAGAGCCAGCTCGCGCAGCTCTACCACAGAGGGCTCACCGGCTTCAAAGCCACCAGCAACGACGGCAAACAGCACGAGGTCGTCGGTGACCTGGCAACGGACGCCGGCACCACCACCGACGGCGGCAAGACCTGGAAGTACACGCTGAAGGACGGCGTCAAGTGGGAGGACGGGTCGCCGGTCACGTCCAAGGACGTCCGGCAGTCCGTCGAGCGCCTCTTCGCGCCCTTCATCAACACCGGCCCGACCTATCTCCAGCAGTGGCTGGCGAACACACCGGGCGCCGACTACCGCAAGCTGCTGCCGGACGGCCCGTACAAGGGCAAGCACCTGCCGAACAGCATCCTTGAGACGCCGGACGACAAGACCATCATCTTCCACTTCAAGACGGCGCACCCCGACCTGCCGTACGCGCTCGGCATGGTGGGCTACGCGATGGTCTCCCAGAAGGGCGACACCAAGGAGAAGTACGACAAGAAGCCGGTGACGAGCGGCCCGTACAAGATCCAGTCGTTCAAGTCCGGCAAGTCGATGGTGCTCGTCAAGAACCCCAACTGGGACCCGAAGACGGACCCGCTGCGGCACCAGTACGTCGACCAGTTCAACATCACGTTCAACCAGCAGTTCGAGGACTCCACCAAGGCGCTGCTGGCGAACGGCAGCAGTGACCAGACCTCGGTCAGCTTCCAGAACTCGGTCGACGCGGGCAACCTGTCCAAGGTGCTCAACGACCCGAAGATGAAGTCCCGTACGGTCAAGGGCTACCAGCCGTTCGTGGGTCAGATGAACATCAACCTGAGCCACCCGGCCATGCAGGACAAGAAGGTCCGTGAGGCCATCGCGTACGCCCTGCCCGTCTCGCCGTTCCAGCGCGCCTACGGCGGCTCCGACGCGATGGACATCCCGGGCGGCATCATCAGCCCGACCGTCAGCGGCTACGACCCGAACTTCGACCCGTGGGGCAAGAAGGAGAAGCCGGCCGGTGACCCGGCCAAGGCCAAGAAGCTCCTCAAGGAGGCCGGCAAGGTCGGCATGAAGCTGACCTTCGGCTACATCAACTCCCAGGAGGGCCAGGCCTATTCGACCGCCATGGCGGCCGGCCTGAAGCGGGCGGGCTTCGACGTCCAGCGCCAGGAGATCCCCGCCGAGTCGTACTACGACCAGGTCAGCAAGATCAAGAACAACTACGACATCTTCAACAGCAACTGGGGCGCCGACTGGCCCTCCGCCTCCACCGTGATCCCGCCGTCCTTCGACGGCCGCCAGATCGCCGACGGTGCGTCGAACTACTCGCAGACCAACGACCCCAAGGTGAACAGCGAGATCGACCGCATCAACAAGATCACCGACCCGGTCAAGGCCGCGGCCGAGTGGGAGAAGCTCGACAAGTACATCGTGAAGAACCTCATCAGCATCGTTCCGACCGGCTACTTCAAGCAGGTCCAGATCGCCGGTTCCAAGATCGGTGGCCTCGCCTACGACGACATCATCGCCGGCATCGACCCGCGCCGCGTGTACGTCAAGTAGCCCACTCCCGACCTGGTGTCCGGCGCGTTCGCCCGCCTCGTGCGGCGCGCGCCGGGCACCTCCCGGTCCGCTGACGCCTGAGAGCTGCCACTGCCATGCTGCGCTTCCTCGTCCGCCGGTCGCTCGGCGCCCTCGTCATCCTCGTCCTGCTGAGTATCGTCGCGTTCCTGCTGTTCTTCGGCATGCCACGGGACCCGGCGCTCCTGATGTGCGGCAAGGGATGCACGCCGGCCAACATCGAGAACATCCACCATGTGCTCGGACTCGACAAGTCGATCCCCGAGCAGTACTGGATCTTCCTGCACAACCTCGTGCTGGGCAGCAACGAATTCGCCCAAGGGCCGTGCCCCGCCCCCTGCTTCGGGTACTCGTACCACACCAACGAGGAGGTCTGGGGCACGCTGATGGACCGGCTGCCCACCACTCTCTCGCTCACCCTGGGCGGTGCCGTCTGCTTCCTGATCCTCGGCCTGGGCACCGGACTCGTCGCCGCCTGGAAGCGCGGCACGCTGGTCGACAAGACCTTCACGGCCGGCGCGATGGTGATCAGCTCGATGCAGATCTACTTCCTCGGCCCGCTCGCCCTCGCGATCCTCGTCTACCAGACCCATGTCTTCGACAAGCCGGCGTACGTCCCCATCTCGGGCGATCCGGTCGCCTGGTTCACAGGACTGATCGTTCCCTGGGTGGTGCTGTCCACGATCTTCGCCTCGCAGTACACCCGTATGGCGCGCTCGTCGATGATCGAGCAGCTCCAGGAAGAGCATGTGCGCACCGCCCGCGCGAAGGGCATGTCCAGCCGCTACGTCTTCTTCCGCTACGCCTGGCGCGGCTCGCTGATCCCCATCATCACCATCTTCGGCATCGACCTGGGCTCACTGCTCGGCGGCGCCATCATCACCGAGTACACCTTCGGCCTTCCGGGGCTCGGCCGGCTCGCGGTGGAGGCGGTGTCCTTCAGCGATCTGCCGCTGCTGCTGGGCGTGATGCTGTTCTCCGCCACCATGATCCTGCTCTGCAACATCGTCGTAGACGCCGCGTACGCCTTCATCGACCCGCGCGTGCGGCTCGCCTAGGTCGGGTATGAGGAGACTGTCGTGACCACTGTGACCAAGGAAGCAGGGGCTCCCGTACCGGCCGACGCGGGTGCCTTCCTGTCCGTGCGGGACCTGCACGTCAGCTTCAGGACCGAGGACGGCGTGGTGAAGGCCGTCGACGGGCTCTCCTTCGACCTGGCCCGCGGCAGGACGCTGGGGATCGTGGGCGAGTCCGGCTCGGGCAAGTCCGTCACCAATCTGACCATCCTCGGTCTGCACAACCCGATGTTCACCACTGTCGAGGGCGAAATCCTCCTGGAGGGCCGGGAGTTGACCACGGCCCGGGAGTCGGAGCTGGAGAAGCTGCGCGGCAACAAGGTCGCGATGATCTTCCAGGACCCGCTGACCGCCCTGTCGCCGTACTACACGGTGGGCCGGCAGATCGCCGAGCCCTTCATGAAGCACACCGGCGCCTCCAAGAAGGCCGCCTGGAACCGGGCGGTGGAGATGCTCGGCAAGGTCGGCATCCCCAACCCCAAGGAACGGGCGAGCGACTACCCGCACCAGTTCTCCGGCGGTATGCGCCAGCGCGCGATGATCGCCATGGCGCTGGTCTGCGACCCCGACCTGCTGATCGCCGACGAGCCGACGACGGCCCTGGACGTGACCGTCCAGGCCCAGATCCTCGACCTGCTCAAGAGCCTGCAGCAGGAGTTCGGCTCGGCGATCATCTTCATCACGCACGACCTCGGGGTCATCGCCGACATGGCCGACGACATCATGGTGATGTACGCGGGCGGGGCGGTGGAGCGGGGCACGACGGCGGAGGTGCTGCGGGCGCCGCAACACCCGTACACCTGGGGCCTGTTGAACTCCATGCCCCGACTGGACTCGGACCTCTCCGCGCCCCTCGCGCCCATTCCGGGCACCCCGCCCTCGCTGCTGAACCCGCCGTCGGGCTGCCGGTTCCACCCGCGCTGCACCTTCCAGGACCGGGTCGACGGCACCCGCTGTGTCACCGAACGCCCGCTGCTGGCCCCGGACCGCTCGTCCGCGTGCCATCTCACCGCGGAGCAGAAGCACACCATTTTCGTGGAAGAGATCAGGCCCCGGCTGGGCTAGGAGGAGACCCAATGACAGAGGACCTCGTCCTCCCCGCCCCGAGGGACGCGGACGTTCCCGCCGGGGAGCCGCTGCTCGAAGTCAGCGGGCTGACCAAGCACTTCCCGGTCAAGGGGGGCTTTCCGATCCGGCGCACGATCGGCGCCGTGCAGGCGGTCGACGGCATCGACCTGACCGTGCACGTCGGCGAGAGCTTCGGTCTGGTGGGGGAGTCGGGCTGCGGCAAGTCGACGACCGGCCGGCTGATCACGCGGCTGCTGGAGCCGACCTCCGGCACCATCTCGTACCGCGGGCAGGACATCAGCCACGCGGGCCGCAAGCAGCTGGCGCCGATCCGTTCCGAGATCCAGATGATCTTCCAGGACCCGTATTCTTCGCTCAACCCGCGCCAGACGGTCGGCAAGATCATCTCCGGCCCGATGGAGATCAACGGCATCGAGCCGACGGGCGGCCGCGAGAAGCGCGTGCGCGAGCTCCTGGAGATCGTCGGCCTCAACCCCGAGCACTACAACCGCTTCCCGCACGAGTTCTCCGGCGGCCAGCGTCAACGTATCGGGGTGGCACGGGCGTTGGCCCTGGAGCCGAAACTGATCGTGGCGGACGAGCCGGTCTCGGCGCTCGACGTCTCCATCCAGGCGCAGGTCGTGAACCTGCTGCAGGAGGTCCAGCGGGAGCTGGGGATCGCGTTCCTGTTCATCGCCCACGACCTGGCGGTCGTACGGCACTTCTCGCACCGCGTCGCGGTCATGTACCTCGGCAAGATCATCGAGGTCGGCGACCGCGCGTCCATCTACGCCCGCCCCCGCCACCCCTACACCCACGCCCTGCTCTCCGCCGTCCCCGAGGTGAGCCTGTCCGAGGACCAGGACGCCGCCCAGCGCGAACGCATTCGCCTCGCCGGCGACGTCCCGTCCCCGATCTCCCCGCCCTCGGGCTGCCGCTTCCGCACCCGCTGCTGGAAGGCGCAGGACAAGTGCGCGACGGAGGAGCCGCCGTTGGTCCGGCTCTCCGGCAACCACGAGGGCCACCTGACGGCCTGCCACTTCCCGGAGGAGCCGACGATCGAGGCGCGGGACGAGGACATCGTGCTGGACCCGGCGCTGGCGGCACTGGAGGAGGACGCCTAGCCCTCCGGGCGGTGCGGGGTCTTCAGGGCGTCGATGAAGGGGGTGAAGGCCTCGGCCGGGAAGGTGAGGGTTGCTCCGGCCGGGGTCTTGGAGTCGCGGACGGCTATGTGCGTGGGGTGGGCTGCGATCTCCACGCAGGCGTTGCCGTCGCCGCTTCCCGAGTACGAGGACTTCCGCCAGTTGCCGGGGGTGACCATCGGGTGCCTCACAGCTCTTTCGTCAGCGTGTGGATGAGATCACGCGACCGCTCGGGTTCGGGCGACGCCGCCTCCACTCTACGGAAGAGTGTTCGGAAGACGCCGAGTTGTGCCTCGGAGTCGATGAAGAGCGAGCCGTGAGGACCGTCGCGTACGACGGTGTCCAATGCCGGGACGGCGCCGCCCGCGTACACCATGGCGGCCGTGATGTCGGCGAACGCCTCCAGCGCGAAGGGAATGACGCGCACGGTGATGTGGGCCGCTTCGGAGAGCTCCAGGATGCGGGCGAGCTGAGCACGTGACGTGGCTCGGCCGCCCACCTTGATGCGCAGCGCCGCCTCGTGGATCACGGCCTTGTACGGGGTCTCCTCCCTCTCCACGACGACGCGCCGCTGCATCCGGTGCCTGACGCGCAACTCGAGCTCTTCCGCCCGAAGTTCGGGCACGCGGTGCGAGAACAGGGCCCGGGCGTAGTCCTCGGTCTGGAGCAGGCCGGGAACATGAAGGAAGTCCACGTCCCACCGGTAGGCGGCGTGGTGCTCCAGCTCGGACAGGTCCAGGAACGATCGGCCCGGGAGGTATTCGATTGACGGCATGCGGCGGGCGATGGAACGGTGAAGCCGCGTTCCGCACGGGGCGCTTCGTACTCGACTCCCCGCTGACCACGGGGAGAACAGAGGGGGAAACATGCTTCACCGCACTGCCGTCAAGGCAGCGCTGTCCGGTGCTGCCGTCATATCGGCCCTGCTGATCCCGGCGGCCGGTTCCGCGTCCGCCGCGTCACCCGCGTCCGGGCGGACCGTCACACCACAGGCCACCAGTTACGACGCCAAGTGCCGCAGCCACAGCCGCACCTACGTCCTGAAGAAGTACTACCGCCAGGTGCCCGTCGGCCCGCCCACCTTCGTCACCCTGCGCTGCGGCACCAGCACGTGGGGCTGGAAGCACATCAAGGCGCGGCACGGCTGGAACAGCACGATGGACCGGAAGATCAGCGCCGCCATCGGCACCGGGGACCCCAACGGCCGCGGTGGTTACTCCACCTATGCCAACCAGTGCCCGCGCATCGAGAAGTTCCGCACCATCATCGGTACTCCGGGCGGTCACAACGACCTCCTGACGGCATACAAGGTGGACCAGCCGGCCGTCGCCGGTGCCGCCCGCTGCTGAACACGGTGCCCGGGTGCGGGCCGAAGTGAGAAAGGGTGGTCGACCCCTGTGGAGGAACAGACGCCGGCCGAGCGGGCCCTGAGCCGCTCGTACGTCACCGCTGACGGAGTCCGGTTCGACATCGACGGAATGACGGTCGAGCACCGTGCGGACCGCACCGCGACGCTGACGTACCGGCTGACCGTGGGCCGCCCGGGCCACCCGGACGAGCGGTGGGTCGTCACCCTCGCCTGGGACGACAAGTCCTTTGCGGATGTGCTCACTTCGCCCGCACCCCAGCCCGACCGGCTGCCGCAGCTCGTGCATCTCGTCCGCGCCCATCTGGAGGAGTGGTGGGACACGAAGGGACACAACCGGCAGTCGGCCAGGATGGGGCGGCGACTCACCTGACCCGTCCTGCCCGCGTACCACCTCGCGGACGTAAGGTGCTTGGCCGTGACATCTTCTTCGAGCGGAGCGCCGTTGTGGCGCGACCGGCGGTTCGTGATGCTCGCCGGCGCGCGCGTCATCTCCATCCTGGGCAACGGATTCGCGCGGGTCGCGCTCGCGTTCGCGGTGCTGGCGCTCCCCGGGGGCAACGGGGGCCGGCTGTCGCTGGTGGTGGCCTGCCAGGCCCTGCCGCAGCTGGTGTTCATCCTGGCCGGCGGCGTCGTCGCGGACCGGATGTCACGGTCGAGGCTGATGGCCCTGGCCGACGTCCTGGGGGCCGGGGCGTACGGCGGCCTGGCCGCCATGGTGCTGACCGGCCACGCGCCCCTGGTGGCGCTGTGCGTGCTCGCCGCCCTGGCGGGCTCGGCGACGGCCCTGTTCGCACCCGCGATGGACGGCCTGCTGCCCCTGATCGTGCCGGCCGACCGGCTGCAGCGCGCCAACGGCCTGCTGCGGATGGGCACCAACAGCGCCCTGCTGCTCGGCCTCACCCTCTCCGGCGTCACGGTGGCGTTCGCCGGCGCCGGCTGGGCCCTCGCGATCAACGCCTCCTCCTTCGTGGTCAGCGCCGCGCTGACCTCCCGCCTCGGCGTGACCTCGGCCCCTCGGAAGAAGGCGTCCGGGTGGGCCGATCTGCGCGAGGGCTGGCGCGAGTTCTCCTCCCGGCAGTGGCTGTGGGTCGTGGTCGCCCAGTACGCGGTCGTGATCGCCGCGCTCAACGCCAACGTCGGGGTGCTCGGACCGCTGTCGGCCGAACAGCACCTGGGCGGGGCGCGGGCCTGGTCCGTCATCGTGGCCGCGCAGGCCCTGGGCACCATCGCCGGTGCGGGACTCGCCGCCCGCGTGAGGGTGCGACGGCCCATGCTCGTCGCGGTGCTGTGCACCTTCCCCGGCGCGGTGCCCATCGCCCTGCTCTGTGCCCGGGCGCCCGTATGGCTGATCGCGGCGGCCATGTTCTGCGCCGGCATCGCGAGCGACGTCTTCGGCGTCCTGTGGGCCACCACCATCCAGCGCCAGGTCCCCGAACACGCCCTGTCCCGGGTGAGTTCCTACGACTGGTTCGGCTCCCTCGCGCTGGCCCCGCTCGGCCTGCTCGTGGCGGGGCCGGTCGCCCAGGCCGTGGGCACCGGCCAGGCCCTCGCGGGCTGCGCCGCCCTGATCGTCCTGGCCACCGGGGCCGCCCTGCTCTCGCCCCAGGTGCGCACGCTCGGCACGGAGAACGCCCCGTCCGGGGCCGTGGAGGCTGCCTCGCCCGCCCCGGAGCACCAGACGGGTACCTGACAGCCCGAGGGCGGAGAAAGGCCCACGCGGCGCGAGAGCGCGGCGTGGGCCTAGATCCCCGGGAAGCGGACGTTCGGGGCTCGGGTCAATGGGCCTTGAAGGTCCGTTCCGCAAGGGGGCGGCTGACGAAAGGGGTGTGTCAGACCGCCGCCTCGGGGTCCTTGGAGAGCACGGCGGGCACGGCCTCCGCCGTCTCGGGGTAGTGGCACGCGGTCAGATGGCCGGGCTTGTTCCCCTCGACCTGCACCAGCGGCGGCGCCTCGCTCGCGCACTTGTCCGTCGCCTTCCAGCAGCGGGTGCGGAAGCGGCAGCCGGAGGGCGGCGAGATGGGGGAGGGGACGTCACCCTGGAGCCGGATGCGCTCGCGGGCCGGCGTCTCCTCCACCGTGGCCTCGGGGACGGCGGACAGCAGGGCGCGGGTGTAGGGGTGGCGCGGGTTGCCGTACAGGTCGTCGCGGTCGGCGATCTCGACGATCTTGCCGAGGTACATGACCGCCACGCGCTGCGAGAAGTGCCGGACGACGGCCAGGTCGTGGGCGATGAAGACGAAGGCGATGCCCAGCTCCTGCTGCACCTTCTGCAGCAGGTTGACGACCTGCGCCTGGATGGAGACGTCCAGGGCCGAGACGGGCTCGTCGGCGACGATCAGCTTCGGCTCCAGGGCCAGCGCCCGTGCCACGCCGATGCGCTGGCGCTGGCCGCCGGAGAACTCGTGCGGGAAGCGGTTGTAGTGCTCGGGGTTGAGACCCACGATCTCCAGCAGTTCGCGCACGCGCTTCTCGCGGCCGCCCGCCGGGTTGACGCCGTTGATCTCCATCGGACCGGCGATGATCTTGCCGACCGTCTGCCGCGGGTTCAGCGACGCGTACGGGTCCTGGAAGATCATCTGGATCTCGGAGCGGATCGGCGCCAGCTGCTTGCGGTTCGCGTGGGTGATCTCCTGCCCGCGGTAGGAGATCCTGCCCGCGGTCGGCTCCAGCAGCCGCGTGATCAGCCGGCCGGTCGTCGACTTGCCGCAGCCGGACTCGCCGACCAGGCCCAGGCTCTCGCCCGTGGCGACCTGGAAGTCCAGGCCGTCGACCGCCTGCACGGCGCCGACCGTGCGGGGGAAGGGGAAGCCGCCGCGGATCGGGAAGTGTTTGGTCAGCCCGGAGACGTCCAGGAGGGGGGTGGTGTTGCTCATGATGGTGAAATCCCGTCTCGTGTCCGTCAGTTCTGCCGCGACGCGGCGAATTCGGCGAAGAACTCCCCGCGCTGCTCGAGCGTGAGGTGGCAGGCCGAACCCCGGCCGTCGAGCACGTCGAGCAGCGGCCGCTCGGTGGAGCACAGCCCGTCCGCGACCTTCTCGGTGAAAGCGCAGCGCGGGTGGAAGCGGCAGCCGGACGGGGGGTTGAGCAGTGAGGGCGGCGAACCCGGGATCGGGTTCAGCGGCACGTCGACCGGGCCCTCCAGGCTCGGCATCGAGCTCAGCAGGCCCAGCGTGTACGGGTGCTGCGGGGTGCGCAGCACCTCACTCTTGGTACCGCGCTCCACGCACCGGCCGCCGTACATGACCAGCACGTCGTCCGCGACGTCGGCGATGACGCCGAGGTCGTGGGTGATGAAGATGATCGCGGTGCCGAACTCCTGCTGAAGGTCCTTGAGCAGGTCCATGATCTGGGCCTGGACGGTCACGTCGAGAGCGGTCGTCGGCTCGTCGGCGATCAGCAGCTCGGGGTCGCAGACCAGCGCCATGGCGATCATGGCGCGCTGGCGCATACCGCCGGAGAACTGGTGCGGGTAGTCGTCCACCCGGACGTCCGGCTGGGGAATCCCGACCCGCCGCAGCATCTCGATCGCCCGCGCCCGGGCCTCCTTCTTGGAGGCGCCGGTGTGCTTGCGGTACGTCTCGCCGATCTGGGTGCCGATGGTGTGGTACGGCGACAGCGAGGCCAGCGCGTCCTGGAAGATCATCGACATCTTGTTGCCGCGCAGCCGCTCGAGCTCGCGCTCGGAGGCCGTGAGCAGGTCCTTGCCGTCGAGCAGGATCTCGCCGTCGATCGTCGTGTGGGCGGGGTCGTGCAGGCCGAGGATCGTCAGGTTGGTGACGGACTTGCCGGAACCCGACTCGCCCACGATGCCGAGCGTCTTGCCCTTGGCCAGGTCGAAGGAGAGGCCGTCGACGGCCTTGACGGTGCCGTCCTCGGTGGAGAAGTGGACCTTCAGGTCCCTGACGGAGAGGAAGATCTGCTGGTCGGTGCTCGTCACTGGGACGCTCCAGGGGTGATGCGGGGGGTAGGGGGCAGGGCGGCGGAGGTCAGGCGAGCCGGATCCGCGGGTCGATGAGGGCGTAGACGGCGTCGACGATGATGTTGAAGAACACGATCGCGCCGGCCGACAGCACGGTGACGCCGAGCAGCATGGGCAGGTCGCTCTTGTCCACGGACGAGAGCGCCAGCCGGCCGACACCCTGGAGGCTGAAGACGGACTCGGTGATGATCGCGCCACCGATGAGGGTGGCGAGGTCGATGCCGAAGATGGTGACGATGGGGCCCATCGCGCCGCGCCAGGCGAACCGGAAGAACACGTTGCGGCGCGACATGCCCTTGGCCCGCGCGGTGCGGACGTAGTCCTCGCTGAGCGTCTCGACCAGCTGGGAGCGCGTCATACGCGTGTAGTTGGCGGTCCAGATCAGGGACAGCACCAGCCACGGCAGCATCAGACCGGAGGCCCAGGAGACCGGGTTGTCCGTCAGCGGCGTGTACGACGGGTTGTCCAGGATGTTGAGCTTGGCGACGAGCAGGTACATCGCGAGGTAGCCGACGAAGTAGATCTGCATCGACGAGGCGACCAGGGAGGCCGAACTGGCCACCTTGTCCTGCCACTTGCCCTGCTTGACGGCGGCCATCATGCCGGTGCCGATGCCGAAGATCAGGAAGACGACGGCGGAGCCGAAGGCGAGCGAGAGCGTCAGCGGCAGCCGGTCCAGGATGGTGCCGAGCACGGGCTGGCGGTTGGCGAACGAGTAGCCGAGGCACGGGGCGTTGCAGTGCCCGAAGCCCGAGTACTCGCGTCCGACGAAGATGCCCTTGAGCCATTCCCAGTACTGGACCGGGATCGGGTGGTCGATGCCCAGGTTGTGCCGGATCTGCGCCAGCATGTCGGGTGTGCAGTTCTTGCCGCAGGACATGGTGGCCGGGTCACGCGGAACGGCGTAGAAGAGCCAGAAGGTGACGGCGCTGATGATCAGCAGGATGACCAGCGCGCCGAGAACTCGACGGACAAGGAAGCGGGGCATGAGGGCGTGACTTTCCGGACGGGGCGCCGTCGCCGGGGAGTTGAAAAGGAGGGGGGTGGGCGGCCACGGGGGCGGCCGTCGCGACGCCCGCCCCCGGCTGGCTTACTTCTTGGCGTAGAGCTTGCAGAGCGCGACGCAGGTGTTGCCGGCGTCGTACACCACGTTGCCGACCTTGGATCCGTACATCCAGTTGCGGATGGAGTGGTAGTCCGGGACGACCGGCGCGAGCTCCATGATCTGCTTGTCGATGGCGCCCCAGGCCTTGTTGGCGGCCTTGGTGTCCGCGATCGTGGAGGCCTGGTCGATGGCCTTGTTCACGGTCGGGTCGTTGAGCTGGGCGTAGTTGCTGCGGCCGTCGCCGATGTTCTTGCCGCTCCAGCAGGGGTAGAACACGGAGTAGCCGTTCGGCCAGTCCGGGCTCCAGCCGGCGGCGAACAGGTCGAAGCCGTTGTCGACCTTGCCGATCTGGGTGTAGAAGGTCGTCTTGTCGACCTGCTTGTTGACGACCTTGAAGCCGGCGGCCTCCAGGGCGTTCTTGATCGCGACGGCCTGCTTCACCGCGTTGTCCGACTGCTGGTAGGCGATGACCAGCTTCTGGCCGAGCTTGCCGGCCTCCTTCAGCAGGGCCTTGGCCTTGGCCGGGTCGCCACCGGGCTTCGACTCGACGCCGTAGAGGTCGAAGTGCTCGTAGCCGGGCGTGACCGGGCTGAGGATGGTGCTGGCCAGCTCGCTGGTGGCCTTGCCGCCACGGATGGTCTGCAGCTGCTGGTGCGGCCAGGCCCAGTTGATGGCCTGACGGACCTTGACGTCCTTGATCCGGGTGGTGTTGATCGGCCAGTAGTAGGTGACCGTGTCGACCTGGGTGAGGACCCGCTTCTTCAGCGCGGCGTTGGTGAGCACCTGCTGGGTGCGCTCCGGAGCGACCTCGTTGAAGATCGACATCGTGTACTGGTCGTTGCCCTTGTCCGCGATGTAGCGGTCGGTGGAGGCGACGAGCTCGAAGCCGAACTGGAAGAGGTACTTGTCCGGGTAGGCGTTGCGGATCGAGTCCGTCTTCGGGTCCCAGTGCTCGTTGCGCACGTAGGTCAGCGACTTGCCGATCTTGCGGTCGCCGATCTTGTACGGACCGAGGGCGTACGGACGCTTGTCGTACTGCTCCTTGGTGTCGTGCTTCTTCGTCACCAGGCTGTAGCCCGGCATGGCGAGCGTGTAGTTGAAGTCGGCGCGGGCCTCGGTGAGGTGGAACGTGATGGTCTTGCCGTCGATCTCGATGGAGTCGAGGCTCTTGCCGCTGTAGGGGCCCTTGTACTTGTCGCCGCCGACCAGCCACTGCTGGACGTAGCGGGGGCCCTCGGTGACGAAGGAGGCGAAGAGGCGCTCGAACGTGTGGCGGACGTCGTCCATGGAGAGGTCGGCGCCGTCCTCCCACTTGATGCCGTCCTTGATGGTGAACGACCAGGTCTTGCCGCCGTCCTTCATGGTGCCGGCGTCGGTGGCGACGTCGCCGACCAGCGTGCAGCCGCCCTTGTCGTCGATCTTGTAGCCGGTGAGGCCGCGCAGGATCGGACGGGTGATGGCGCCCTCGGTCGAGACGTAGATCTGGGCCGGGTCCAGGTGGTCCATGTCGAACTGGTCGAGCGAGTAGATCGTGCCGCCCTTGACCGCACCCGGGACCTCCGGCGCGGGGCCGGTGGAGTCGGCCTTGGTGCCGACCGGGATGTTCATGGTCTTGGCGCCGGAGACCGAGGGGACCTTGTTGTTCGAGGAGCTGCCGCCCCCACTGCCGCCGCAGGCGCTCAGCACGGTGGTGCCGGCCGCGGCCACACCGGTGGCTATCAGGAAGTTTCTGCGGGAAAAGGACATGCTGAGCCTGCCTCTTGTGTGAGTCGTGACGAACGGGACCGGCCGGGCGGCGAACCGGCCGGGACGGGGAGCTTGGGGTTACCGCCTGGACTTCGGGTCGAGCGCGTCGCGCACCGAGTCACCGAGCAGGTTGAAGGCGAGGACGAAGATCACCATCGACAGGCCCGGGAAGAGCATGAAGGTGAAGTCCTCGGTGTAGAACTGGGCGCCGCGAGCGATCATGACGCCCCAGTCCGGGGTCGGGTCGATCATGCCGACGCCGAGGAAGGAGAGACCCGCCTCCGAGGTCACGTAGAGGGGGAGGAGCAGCGTGAACTGGATGATGATCGGCGTCCACAGGTTGGGCAGCAGCTCCTTGAACACGATGCGCATCGGGGACGCGCCCGTGATCTTGGCCGCCTCGATGAACTCCCGTTCACGCAGGCCGAGTACCTGGCCGCGCAGCAGTCGGGCGATGCTCGACCAGCCGAAGAAGGACAGGACGATGATGAGCGCGAAGGCCCGCAAAGAGGTGGGGATGTTGTCGTCCGGGGCGACGAAGAAGCCGAAGACGACGGGCATGAAGGCGATGAAGAACAGCGTCGAGGGGAACGACAGCAGGATGTCGATGATCCGGCCGACGAAGTAGTCGACCTTGCCCCCCAGATAGCCGGCCGTGACGCCGATGAGGACGCCGAGGACCGTGGTGAGCACGGCGGCGGCCGCGGCGATGCCCAGCGAGTTGCGGATCGCGTAGAGCAGGAAGGTGAAGACGTCCCTGCCGAGCTGGGGCTCGATGCCGAACCAGAAGTCCCCGCTCATGCCGCCGTTGGGGCCGGCCGGGTACGAGAACGCGTTCAGCAGGTTCGGGTCCTGGCTGGCGTACGTCGTGTACGGGTCCTTGCCGTACAGCTTGGCGATCAGCGGCGCGGCCACCGAGATCACCACGAAGAAGATCACGATGTAGGCGGATATAACACCCGTCTTGTCGCGCTTGAAGCGAGTCCAGGCCAGACGCCCGGGTGAACGGCTCTCGCTGCCCTTAGGGGTGGAGGGCGAAGGTGACGTCTCGACGCTTGCGTCGGTCACCTCGAGCGGTGCAGCCGCCGATGGAGTTGGGGGGGTCATGGTGCTCCTGGCCCAAAGGAGGTCTGAGTGACTCCGCAGGGCACTCCCCTACGGGCTACGCCGGACTTTTTCAACGCAATTCGTTCAAGGTCAATAAATTCTCACTCGACTTGGGCTTAGCTTTGCTTTCTTTGCCTTGTCTTGACCAATCTGTAGCTACGCGTGTAGCACGCCGTAATCGATCCGTGTCCAGATTCGGGCCAACTGCGCGAAACGGGCAAGGAGTTCGATATGCGGACGCCTCAGTATCGAAATCCGTACATCTCCTCGTAACAATCCAACGTTTCGGCATCGGATGACGAAGATCCATTGCGCTGTCCGGGGAAGATCCATTGCGCGGGCGGAGGTCGTGCGGGCCCATCCGGATGGTATGGGCGGCCGAAGATCCCCCAATGGGCCCGGTGCGTGTGCGGTGCGTTCCTTTTGAGTTGATATTGCCGGTAATGGACCGGCAGTCATGAGGAGGCACACCATGCGTGGAGCCACGCACGCCAAATGGGCCGCAGGCGCCGCGGCGGTCGCACTCGCCGCGACGGCCTGCGGGGGCGGCGGCAGCGACAACGGCGGGGGCAGTGGTGACAGCGGTGCCGTGCTCAGCTCCTCCTGGGGAGACCCGCAGAACCCGCTGGAGCCGGCCAACACCAACGAGGTGCAGGGCGGCAAGGTCCTCGACATGATCTTCCGCGGGCTCAAGCGGTACAACCCGAAGACCGGCGCTGCCGAGGACATGCTCGCCGAGAAGATCGACACCACGGACTCCACGAACTTCACCGTCACCGTCAAGAGCGGCTGGAAGTTCAGCAACGGGGAGCCGGTCACCGCCCAGTCCTTCGTGGACGCCTGGAACTACGGCGCCAGCCTGAAGAACAACCAGAAGAACGCGTACTTCTTCGGCTACATCGAGGGTTACGACAAGGTCCACCCGGACACCGGCAAGCAGACCGCCGACACGCTCTCCGGGCTGAAGGTCACCGGTGGCCAGACCTTCACGATCAAGCTCTCCCAGAAGTTCTCCACCTTCCCGGACACCCTGGGCTACCCGGCGTTCGCGCCGCTGCCCAAGGCCTTCTTCTCGGACCACTCGGCGTGGATCGCGAAGCCGGTCGGCAACGGGCCGTACGAGATCCAGTCGTACACCAAGGGCTCGAAGATGTCCCTGCGGAAGTGGGACGCCTACCCGGGCTCGGACAAGGCGGAGAACGGCGGCGTGGACCTGAAGGTCTACACCGACAACAACACCGCCTACACCGACCTGCTGGCCGGCAACCTCGACCTGGTGGACGACGTCCCGGCCGCCCAGCTCAAGAACGTCAAGAGCGACCTGGGCGACCGCTATCTGAACACCCCCGCCGGCATCATCCAGACGCTCGCCTTCCCCTTCTACGACAAGAACTGGAACACGAGCGGCGCGCTGAAGGTCCGAAAGGGCCTGTCGATGGCGATCAACCGCGAGCAGATCACCAACACCATCTTCCAGAAGACCCGCACCCCGGCCACCGACTGGACCTCGCCGGTCCTCGGCACCAAGGGCGGCTTCCAGGACGGGCTGTGCGGCAGCTCCTGCGAGTACAACCCCTCCGAGGCCAAGAAGCTGGTCCAGGAGGGCGGCGGGCTGCCCGGCGGCCAGGTCAAGATCAGCTACAACGCGGACACCGGCTCGCACAAGGAGTGGGTGGACGCCGTCTGCAACTCCATCAACAACGCGCTCGGCAACGACAAGGCCTGCGTCGGCAACCCGGTCGGCACCTTCGCCGACTTCCGCACCCAGATCACCCAGAAGAAGATGACGGGTCCGTTCCGGGCCGGGTGGCAGATGGACTACCCGCTGATCCAGAACTTCCTGCAGCCGCTCTACTACACCAACGCCTCCTCCAACGACGGCCACTGGTCCAACAAGGACTTCGACAAGCTCGTGAACCAGGCGAACAGCGAGACCGACACCGCCAAGGCGATCTCGATCTTCCAGAGCGCCGAGAAGGTCGTCCGGGACAACATGGCGGCCATCCCGCTCTGGTACCAGAACGGCAGCGCCGGCTGGTCCGACCGGCTCTCCAACGTCGCCCTCAACCCCTTCAGCGTCCCGGTCTACAACGAGATCAAGGTCGGCTGACCCGGCATGGGCAGGTACGTGGTCCGGCGTCTGATCCAGATGATCCCGGTGTTCATCGGGGCCACCCTGCTGATCTTCCTGATGGTCAACGTGATGGGCGACCCCATCGCGGGCCTGTGCGGCGAGCGGCAGTGCGACCCGGCCACGGCCGCCCAGCTGAAGAAGGAGTTCGGCCTCGACAAGCCGGTCTGGCAGCAATACCTGACGTACATGGGGAACGTCTTCACCGGCGACTTCGGCACCGCGTTCAACGGGCAGAAGGTCACCGAGCTGATGGCGACGGCGTTCCCCGTGACCATCCGGCTCACCATCGTCGCGATCCTCTTCGAGATCGTCATCGGGATCACGCTCGGTGTCGTGACGGGGCTCAAGCGCGGGCACCCCGTGGACACCTCGGTGCTGCTGCTGACCCTCGTCGTCATCTCCGTGCCCACCTTCGTCACCGGCCTGCTGCTGCAACTGCTGCTCGGCGTCGAGTGGGGCTGGATCAAACCGTCGGTCTCCACGGACGCGACGTTCGGCGAGCTGATCGTGCCGGGCCTGGTGCTGGCCTCGGTCTCGCTCGCCTACGTGACCCGGCTGACCCGCACCTCCATCGCGGAGAACCGGCGCTCCGACTACGTCCGCACGGCCGTCGCCAAGGGGCTGCCGCGGCAGCGGGTGATCGTCCGGCATCTGCTGCGCAACTCGCTGATCCCCGTGGTCACCTTCATCGGCACGGACATCGGGGCGCTGATGGGCGGCGCGATCGTCACCGAGCGGATCTTCAACATCCACGGCGTCGGCTACCAGCTCTACCAGGGCATCCTGCGGCAGAACACGCAGACCGTCGTCGGCTTCGTGACCGTCCTCGTCCTCGTCTTCCTGGTGGCCAACCTGCTCGTCGACCTCCTGTACGCCGTACTCGACCCGAGGATCCGCTATGCCTGAGCAGTACGAGTCCGAGGGCGTCATCTCCTCCGCGGGCACGGGTGGCGCGATGGACCTCGCGGTGACCGAGGCGGAGACGCTGGAGCGCACGCCCGGGGGACCGGAGGGCACGGGCCCCGCCGGCAAGCCGCGCTCCCTGTGGTCCGACGCCTGGCGGGACCTGCGCCGCAATCCCGTCTTCATCATCTCGGGACTCGTGATCCTCTTCCTGGTCGTCATCTCCATCTGGCCGTCGCTGATCGCCTCCGGCAACCCCCTCAAGTGCGACCTCTCCAAGGCCCAGGAGGGCTCGCAGCCCGGCCACCCCTTCGGCTACGACGGCCAGGGCTGCGACGTCTACACGCGCACGGTCTACGGCACCCGCATCTCCATCAGCGTCGGCGTCCTGTCCACGATCGGTGTCGCGATCCTCGGTTCGGTGCTGGGCGGGCTCGCCGGGTACTACGGCCGGGGCTGGGACTCGCTGATGTCCCGGATCACCGACATCTTCTTCGCGATCCCGGTCGTGCTCGGCGGTCTCGTCCTGCTCTCGGTGGTGACCAGCAACACGATCTGGCCCGTCATCGGGTTCATCGTGCTGCTCGGCTGGACGCAGGTCTACCGCATCGCCCGCGGCTCGGTCATCACCGCCAAGCAGAACGACTACGTCCAGGCCGCCCGGGCCCTCGGCGCCTCCAACTCCCGCATCCTGCTGCGGCACATCGCGCCCAACGCGGTCGCCCCGGTGATCGTGGTGGCGACCATCGCGCTCGGCACGTACATCGCGCTGGAGGCGACCCTGTCCTACCTCGGCGTCGGCCTCAAACCCCCCACCGTCAGCTGGGGCATCGACATCTCCGCCGCCTCCCCCTACATCCGCAACGCCCCCCACATGCTGCTGTGGCCGGCCGGCGCCCTCGCCATCACGGTCCTCGCCTTCATCATGCTGGGCGACGCGGTGCGGGACGCCCTCGACCCGAAGCTGAGGTGATGGCCTTGCTGCTCGAAGTGCGGGACCTGCACGTGGAGTTCCGGACCCGGGACGGGGTGGCCAAGGCCGTCAACGGAGTGGACTACAGCGTGGACGCGGGGGAGACCCTCGCGGTGCTCGGCGAGTCCGGGTCGGGGAAGTCGGTCACCGCGCAGGCGGTCATGGGCATCCTCGACATCCCGCCCGGGAGGATCACCGGGGGCGAGATCCTCTTCCAGGGCCGGGACCTGCTGAAGCTGAAGGAGGACGAGCGGCGCAAGGTGCGCGGGGCCGAGATGGCCATGATCTTCCAGGACGCGCTCTCCTCCCTCAACCCCGTGCTCCCCGTGGGCGACCAGCTCGGCGAGATGTTCGTCGTGCACCGGGGGGCGTCGAAGAAGGACGCGCGGGCCAAGGCCGTGGAGCTGATGGAGCGGGTGCGCATCCCGGCGGCCAAGGAGCGCGTCAAGGACTACCCGCACCAGTTCAGCGGCGGCATGCGCCAGCGCATCATGATCGCGATGGCCCTCGCCCTGGAACCCGCCCTCATCATCGCCGACGAGCCCACCACCGCCCTGGACGTCACCGTCCAGGCCCAGGTCATGGACCTGCTCGCCGAGTTGCAGCGCGAGTACAACATGGGGCTCATCCTCATCACGCACGACCTGGGCGTGGTCGCCGACGTCGCCGACAAGATCGCCGTGATGTATGCCGGGCGGATCGTGGAGTCGGCGCCCGTGCACGACATCTACAAGGCCCCCGCGCACCCGTACACCAAGGGCCTGCTGGAGTCGATCCCGCGCCTGGACCAGAAGGGCGAGGAGCTCTACGCCATCAAGGGCCTGCCGCCCAACCTCATGAACATCCCGCCCGGCTGCGCCTTCAACCCCCGCTGCCCGATGGCCCAGGACGTGTGCCGCACCGACGAACCGCCTCTCGCCGAGGTGGACGAGGACCGGCGCAGCGCCTGCCACTTCTGGAGGGAGTGCCTGCATGGCTGAGGCGATTCTGGAGGTCAGCGGGCTGGTCAAGCACTATCCGCTCACCCAGGGCATCCTCTTCAAGAAGCAGGTCGGCGCCGTGAAGGCCGTCGACGGCGTGGACTTCGAACTCGGCCGGGGCGAAACCCTCGGCATCGTCGGCGAGTCCGGCTGCGGCAAGTCGACGGTCGCCAAGATGCTGGTCAACCTGGAGAAGCCGACGGCCGGCCGGATCCGGTACAAGGGCGAGGACATCGCCAAGCTCTCCGGCAAGGCCCTGCGCTCGGTCCGCCGCAACATCCAGATGGTCTTCCAGGACCCGTACACCTCGCTCAACCCCCGTATGACGGTGGGCGACATCATCGGGGAGCCGTACGAGATCCATCCCGAGGTGGCCCCGAAGGGCGACCGGCGTGCGAGGGTCCAGGAGCTGCTGGACGTCGTGGGGCTCAACCCCGAGTACATCAACCGCTATCCGCACCAGTTCTCCGGCGGCCAGCGCCAGCGCATCGGCATCGCGCGCGGGCTGGCCCTGCGCCCGGAGATCATCGTCGCCGACGAGCCGGTCTCCGCGCTCGACGTCTCCGTCCAGGCCCAGGTGATCAACCTCCTGGACCGGCTGCAGAGCGAGTTCGAGCTGAGCTACGTCTTCATCGCGCACGACCTGTCGATCGTCCGGCACATCTCGGACCGGGTCGGGGTGATGTACCTCGGCCGGATCGTGGAGACCGGCCGCGACAGCGAGATCTACGACCACCCGACACACCCGTACACCCAGGCGCTGCTGTCCGCCGTGCCGGTGCCCGACCCGGAGGCGCGCGAGCACCGGGAGCGGATCATCCTGGCGGGCGACGTGCCCTCCCCGACGAACGTCCCCTCCGGCTGCCGCTTCCGCACCCGCTGCTGGAAGGCGCAGGAGCGCTGCGAGATGGAGGTGCCGGAGCTCGCGGTGCCCGCCGTGTTCCGGTACGAGACCGGCCCCACCGCCCACGACTCGGCCTGCCACTTCGCGGAGGAGAAGCAGGTCGTACCGCCGGAGGAGCAGGGGGAGCAACTGGAGGAACAGGAGCCGCAGGAGGAGTAACACGCAGGCAACTTCGCCGACCCGCCTCCGATATACGGACGCGCCAGTCTTTGGAGCGTACGGCCGTGCGGGTGCCGTAAGCGGGCCGGGGCGCGCCATGTCGCCCCGGCCCGCTGCCGTGCTACGCCAGGCCCAACGACCGCCGCAGGAAGTCCAGTTGCAGCAGCAGCAGGTTCTCGGCGACCGACTCCTGCGGGGTCATGTGCGTGACGCCGGACAGCGGCAGCACCTCGTGCGGCCGGCCGGCCGCGAGCAGGGCCGAGGACAGCCGCAGGGAGTGGGCGACCACCACGTTGTCGTCGGCGAAGCCGTGGATGACCATCATCGGTCGGTGCGGCTCGGCGGCGTCCACCAGACCGGCGTCGTCGATCAGCGAGTTGCGCCGGTAGACCTCCGGCTGCTCGCCCGGGTGGCCGAGGTAGCGCTCCTGGTAGTGGGTGTCGTACAGGCGCAGGTCGGTGACCGGGGCGCCCACCACCGCCGCGTGGAAGACGTCCGGGCGGCGCAGCGCCCCGAGCGCCGCCAGATAGCCGCCGAAGGACCAGCCGCGGATGGCGACCCGGTCCAGGTCCAGGGGGAAGTCGCCGGCGAGCGCCCGCAGCGCGTCCACCTGGTCCTCCAGGACGACCGCCGCGAGGTCGTCGCGGACCGCCTTCTCCCAGGCCGGGGAGCGGCCCGGGGTGCCGCGGCCGTCGGCGACGACGACCGCGAAGCCCTGGTCGGCGAACCACTGCGAGGTCAGGTGCGGATTGTGCGCGGCGACCACCCGCTGTCCGTGCGGGCCGCCGTAGGGATCCATGAGGACGGGCAGCGGGGTCCGGCCGTCGTGGTCACGGGGGAGCAACACGGCGCACGGGATGCGCCGTGCGCCCCCCTCGGTGAGGGTCACGCGCGGGGACATACCGGGATCTTCGGCGTACGAGGTGATGGTCGCCGTCTGGTTGCCGTCGCACAGCACCCGGACCCGGCTGCCCGGCCGGTCGACCGAGGCGGACACCAGCACGGTCACGCCCCCGGCGCGCACGGCCGCGTGCACACCGGGCTCCTGCGAGACGCGCTCCAGCCCGAGCTCGTTGACCCGATACACGTGCACCTCGCCGATCTCCGGGGCGTCGGCCTCGGCGCCCGCCGACGCCGAGACCAGCACGTCGTGCGGCCCCACGTCCAGCACCGCACGGACGTGCAACTGCGGTCCGGTCAGCGGGCGTTCACCCACCGCGAGGACGCGTGCGCCGCCCTCGTCGGCGATCCGCACGAGGTTCCCCGACGGGCTCCAGCAGGGCACCCCGGGGAAAAGATCAAGCCAAACTCGATCTTCGTCCGCGTGCACCAGCCGGGTCTCGCCCGTCTCCGGCGACACGGCCAGGAAGAGCTGGCTGCGCTGGTCGCGCGCCTGGACGAGCAGCAGCGGCGCACCCGCGTCCGACCAGTGCACATGGGCCAGATACGGATAACGCGCCCGGTCCCAGACGACCTCGGTGCGCTCCCCGTCCAGGCCGATCACGAACAGCCGTACGTCCGCGTTGTCGGTGCCCGCCGCCGGGTAGGGCACGTGCTGTGGATCACGTTCGGGCCGCGCCGGGTCGGAGATCCACCAGCGCTGAACCGGCGCCTCGTCCACCCGCGCGACCAGCAGCCGCTCCGAGTCGGGCGACCACCAAAAACCTCGTGAGCGGCCCATCTCCTCGGCCGCGATGAACTCGGCCAGCCCGTAGGTGACCTCCGCCGACTCCGGCTCCGCGAGCGCCCGCTCGTCCTTGCCCTCGGCGCTGACCACCCGCAGCGCCCGGTGCGCCACGTACGCCACGTGCCGGCCGTCGGGCGAGGGGCGCGGGTCGATCACCGGCCCGGCGGCAGGGAGTTCGCGTGCCGTGCCGGCCCGCAGCTCGGCCGCGAAAAGCCGCCCTGACAAGGCGAAAGACGCCAACTCGACGGTCGCGTCGGTGGCGTAGCCGACGATCCCGGCGCCGCCCTCGCGGCTGCGCTCGCGGCGCGCCCGCTCCTCGGGCGGCAGGTCCTCGTCGGCGCCGCCCAGCAGGGCGCGCGGGTCGGCCGCCACGCGCTCCTGACCCTGCGCCGGGTCGAGCACCCACAGGGAACTCGCCCTGTCCGTACCGGAGGTGGAGCGCAGGAACACGACACGCGCGCCGTCGGGCGCCACGGTGAAAGCACGCGGCGCACCGAGCGTGAACCGCTGGGTGCGTGCGTGCCTGCGGGGGAAGGAGTCGGACCTCGTCGTCATGCTCCGACCATATTGGCCATGCGCCCCCTTGTGCGGCCGTGCGCCGATCGATGCGCGCGTCCGGATAGTTATGATCACTGGCGCATGGTGGGTATGAACCTGCTGGTTGTTGCGTGGATTTATCTGCCCCCACAGTCCGATCCCCCACTGCTGGGACCTTTGGAGGTGAACCGCCGTGGCACTCTCGATTTCGGCGGTGGTGCTGCTGGCGATCGTCGTCTTCCTGCTCATCAAGAAGTCAGGACTGAAGGCGGGGCATGCCATCGTCTGCATGCTGCTCGGGTTCTATCTCGCGTCCTCGACCATCGCGCCCACCATCAACGAGCTGACGACGAACATCGCCGGAATGATCGGCAGCATCAAGTTCTGACGGACGTCCCGCGACAGGGCGGGTGAGCGGGGGCGCTGGCCCCCGGCCTCGTAGGGTGGGCTCCATGACGGAACAGCCCACCCGGCGTCTGCTTCTGGTGCACGCGCACCCGGACGACGAGTCGATCAACAACGGCGCGACCATGGCCGCCTACGCGGCCGCGGGCGCCCGCGTCACCCTGGTCACCTGCACCCTCGGCGAGCGCGGCGAGGTCATCCCGCCCGAGCTGCGGCACCTCACCGGCGCGGCACTGGGCGAGCACCGGCTGCGCGAGCTCACCGAGGCCATGGCGGCGCTCGGCGTCGAGGACTTCCGTCAGCTCGGCGGCCCGGGCCGCTACGGCGACTCCGGGATGATGGGCCTGGCCGACAACGACGACCCGGACTGCTTCTGGCAGGCGGACCTCGACGAGGCGGCCGGACACCTCGTCGAGGTGATCCTGGAGGTGCGCCCCCAGGTCCTCGTCACCTACGACGACAACGGCGGCTACGGCCACCCCGACCACATCCAGGCCCACCGCGTCGCCATGCGCGCCGCCGAACTGGCCGCCGCGGCGGGCTGGGACATCCCCAAGGTGTACTGGAACCGGGTGCCCGAGTCCGTGGCGAAGGAGGCCTTCGCCCGGCTTGCGGAGGAACTGCCCGCTCTGCCCTTCTCCGCGGCCGCCGTCGTCGGCGACGTGCCGGGCGTCGTGCCCGACGGCCGCGTCACCGCCGAGATCGCCGGCGGTGCGCACGCCGCCGCCAAGGCCGCCGCGATGCGCGCGCACGCCACCCAGATCGAGGTCGCGGGCGACTGGTTCGCGCTCTCCAACGAGCTGGCCCAGCCCCTGTTCACCACCGAGTACTACGAGTTGGTGCGCGGCGAGGCCGGCGCGGCGCGGGAGAGCGACCTCTTCGCCGGGCTCGAGGCCGGCGCCGGCGCGCGGGAGGCGTCATGAACCAGCGAGGCTCACTGCTCACCCAGCCACTGCAGCCGCCGTCCGCCGGGCGGGTCCTGCTGTACCTGGGCCTCTTCGTGCTCGGCCTCGCCGTCGGCGTGGCCGGATCGCTGCTGCAGGGCGCCTGGTTCCCGGGCGGGCTGCTGCTCGCGCTCGCGGGCGAGGCGGGCCTGTGCCTCGGCGGCGGGCTGGCCACGCGGGGCCGGGGCGGCTCGATCGCGCCCGCCGCCGGCTGGCTGATCGCCGTCATCCTGCTCACCGCCAGCCGGCCCGAGGGTGACTTCCTGTTCGGCGCGGGAGGCGGCTCGTACCTCTTCCTGCTCGGCGGTATGGCTGTGGCTGTGATCTGCGCCACCCTTGGTCAGGGGTGGCAACCAGGGGGCCGTGACGTCCGACTTGGCAAGTGACGTACCACTTCGCCATTAACCGAGCGTGCGAGTCCCGTGTGGGTTTCCCCGGCGGTCATGGGATACGCGTCAGAAGTGGCCAGTATGGTGGTGCGCGCCGCCGAGCCGCCCGTGAGGTTGTGTCGGGCGGCGGAGCCAACCGGGAGAACCTGCCTTGAGTCGTGAAACTGACACTCCGTCCTCCGGGCCCAACGGGCGCGGCGGAGCCGCATACCCGTCGGGCACGCCGCCGTACGGGACGCCCACGGCTTCCGACGCCGGTGCGGACGCGGGCCGACCGGCCGCGCAGCCGGAGGAGCGCAAGACCGAGACCACGCTGACGACCCGGATCCGGATCAACATCCCCGGATCGCGGCCCATTCCGCCGGTCGTCGTGCGTACCCCTGTCACGGACACCGCCTCCCCGGAGGAGACCGGGGAGACCGAGCTTCCGCCGCCGCCGCAGGCGACCCGGCCCATGGGCGCCGTCGAGCCTCCGGCCGAGCCCGCACCGCCCGCCGAGGAGAAGACCAGCGACTGGTTCGCCCCCCGCAAGTCCGGGGCCCCCAAGGGCGGTCAGGGCGGCGGCGGGACCAACGGGGCCGGTCTTCCGGGCGGTTCGGGCGCACCGGCCGCACCCACCGCACCGGGCACACCGGCCGCGGGTGCCGGGGCTCCCGGCGCCGGTGCCGTTCCCGGCGCCCCGCGTCCGGGCACCGGCCGTCCCGGCGGCGTGGTCGGCTCCATGAGCGTGCCGGGTGCCTCGCGCCCCGGCGGCACGAACGGCGCGGGCCTGCCCGGAGCGACCGGCGGGCCGGTGGCCCCCGGCCACGGCGGCGGCACCGGTTCCTTCGACGTCACCGAGGCGCTGGCCGCGGGACCGCTCGGCGCGCGTCCCGGCGGCGAGCCGCGCCGGGACGACCTGCCGTACTTCGCGGACGGCGAGCGCGGCGCCCAGGGCGGGCCGAACGGCCAGGACCCCTACGGCGCGGCCGGCGGCGCGAGCGGCTTCAACGGCCCGAACGGCCCCGGCGGCCCGGACGGCGGACAGGGCCCCGCGGGCCCGACCGGCGGACCGGTCACCGGCGACGGCCACCTGGCCCCGCCCCCCGGCGGCATGGGCGCCCCGCACGGCGCCGGCCTCGGCCCCGGCGGCGGCCTGAGCGACGACACCGCGATCCTCACCCCGCAGAAGCCGGCCCCCGAACCGGGTGCGCAGGGCTACCCGGCGCCCGACAACGTCTCCGGACAGACCGTCACCAGCGGCATCCCGGTCGTGCCGCCGGGCTCGAACTCGCCGTTCGGACCCGGCGCCCCGAGCGAGGGCCCGCTGCCGCACACGCCCCCCAAGCTCCCCGAGCCGGTGGCCCAGAACGTGCCGTCCGCCTCCGCCCCCAAGAAGCAGAAGAAGGGGCGCAGCAAGCTGGTGCTGGTCGGCACCGGTGTGGTCGTCGTCGCCGGTCTCGCCTACGGCGCCGGGCTGCTGATGAACCACTCCGACGTGCCGAAGGGCACCACCGTGCTCGGCGTGGACATCGGCGGCGGCACCCGGGACGACGCCGTCAAGAAGCTCGACGAGGCCTTCGGCGGCAACGTGAACAAGCCGCTGAAGCTGTCGGTCGGCGGCAAGACGGTCGCGCTCAAGCCCGACCAGGCCGGGCTCCAGCTGGACGAGCAGGCCACGGTCGCCGCGGCCGCGGAGAGCGACTACAACCCGGTCTCCGTCATCGGCTCCCTGTTCGGCAACCACCGCGTCGTCGACCCGGTCATGCCCGTCGACGAGGAGAAGCTGGCCGCCGCCCTGACGGCCACCTCGGGCGGCTCCGGCTCGATGGTCGAGGGCTCGATCCAGTTCAAGTCCGGCAAGGCCGTGCCGATATACGGCAAGGCGGGCAAGGGCATCGACGTCACCCGGTCCACGGACGCCGTGACGGCGGCCTACCGCACCCAGGTGGAGACCGGCTCCGCCCCCGCGGTCCAGGTCGCGACGACGACCCAGCAGCCGACGGTCTCCAACGCCGAGGTCGACCGGGAGATGAAGGCCTTCGCCGAGCCCGCGATGTCGGGGCTCGTCACGGTCAAGACGGACACGGGCATCTCGCTGCCGATGAGCCCGCAGAAGTCCCTGTGGAAGTTCCTCCGGGTCCAGGCCGTCAACGGCAAGCTCGTCGACAAGCCGGACCTCGCCGCGCTCAAGGAGCTCTACGGCGGCCAGTTCGACGGCGTCCTGATCACCCGGGGCACCGGCAAGAAGACGGCCGTCACGCCCCAGGACGTCTACGGCGCCCTGCGCCAGGCCCTGCTGAGCACGTCGAACCGGGTCGGGATCATCAAGACCAACCCCAGCTGACGCACGGCACACCACGGCACGACGAGAGGGCACCCGGCACACGCCGGGTGCCCTCTCGCCGTCGGTCATGCCCGGCGCATGACATCTGTCATCCGGCACTGCGGACGGCCGACACTGCCGCGCTCCGTCGCCCGCGGACACCATGGATCACATGACGACGACAGTGACAGCGACCACCGCGCCCGTGGTCGGGTTCGAGCAGGTGAGCAAGGTGTACGGGAGCGTCCGCGCCGTGGACGGGCTGACGCTCACGCTGCACCCGGGGGAGACCGTGGCGCTGCTCGGGCCCAACGGGGCCGGCAAGTCGACCACGCTCGATCTGCTGCTCGGGCTGAAGCACGCCGACAGCGGCACGGTCAGCGTCTTCGGCACCAGCCCCCGCGAGGCCATCGTGGCCGGGCGCGTGGGCGCCATGCTGCAGAGCGGCGGGCTGATGGACGAGGTCACCGTCGCCGAGCTGGTCAAGCTCGCCTGCGACCTGCACCCGAAGCCCTACAAGGCCGCCGACGTCCTCGCCCGCGCCGGTATCACCCAGATCGCCGACCGCAAGGTCAACAAGCTCTCCGGCGGCCAGGCCCAGCGCGTCCGCTTCGCCCTCGCCACCGCCGGCGACAGCGACCTGATCGTCCTGGACGAGCCCACCACCGGCATGGACGTCTCCGCCCGCCAGGCGTTCTGGGCCACCATGCGCGAGCAGGCCGACCAGGGCCGCACCGTGCTGTTCGCGACCCACTACCTCGAAGAGGCCGACGCCATCGCCGACCGGGTGCTCGTCCTGCACCGGGGACGGCTGCTCGCCGACGGCACCGCCGCCGAGATCAAGGCGAAGGCCGGCGCCCGCAGGGTGGCCTTCGACCTGGAGGGGCCGATCGACGAGGCGCCGCTGCGCGGCCTCCCGTTCCTGACCTCGGTCGACATCTCCGGGCAGACCGTCCGGATGCAGTCCACCGACGCCGACGCGACCGTGCACGCGCTCTACGGACTCGGCGTCTACCCCCGCAACCTCGAAGTCGCCGGCCTCGGTCTGGAGCAGGCCTTCGTCGCCATCACCACCGCCGAGGAGTCCAAGACGTCATGAACAGCCTGATCAAGCTGGAGCTCACCCGGGCCCTGCGCAACCGCAAGTTCCTGTTCTTCTCGGTCATCTACCCGTCGGTGATCTTCCTGCTCGTCGCCAACCAGTCGGGCAACGTCCAGGGCACCGGCCTGAGCGTCGCCAAGTACGTCATGGTCTCCATGGCCTCCTTCGGCGCCCTGACCGCGGTCCTCATGGGCAACAGCGAGCGCATCGCCAAGGAGCGCGAGAGCGGCTGGGTACGGCAGCTGCGGCTGACCACGCTGCCCGGACGCGGCTACGTCCTCGCCAAGACCGCCAGCGCCGCCGTGGTCAGCCTGCCCTCCATCGTGGTCGTCTTCCTGGTCGCCGCCGCCGTCAAGGACGTACGCCTGGACGCCTGGCAGTGGCTCGCCCTCACCGGCGCGATCTGGGCCGGCAGCCTGGTCTTCGCCGCCCTCGGTGTCGCCATCGGCTACATCGCCTCCGGCGACGCGGTCCGCCCGATCACGATGATCACCTACTTCGGCCTGTCGATCCTCGGCGGCCTGTGGTTCCCCTCCACCTCGTTCCCCCAGTGGCTCCAGGACATCGCGAAGTGGCTGCCCACGCACGCGTACGCTGCCCTCGGGCAGGCCATCGAGCAGAGCCAGGCCCCGCACACCAAGGACGTCGCCATCCTCGTCGTCTTCTTCCTGCTCTTCGCGGGCGGCGCGGCCTGGCTGTACCGGAAGGACACGCTGAAGGCGTGAGCACGATGACGGATGACGAGCTGCCCGAGGAATGCCGGGCCGAGAATTCGATCAGGGTGGGCCAGCCGCCCCGCGACCGGGGCGAGGCCCTGCGCAAACTGGTCTGGATCCTGCCCTGGCTGATCTTCCTCGGGGCGCCCGTGCAGGACCTGACCTCGGGCGAGCACTCGGCCGCGGTGACGTCGGCCGGCTGGCTGGCCCTGGTGTCCTTCACCGGCGTCTACCTGACGCTGGTCTTCCGGAACATGGGCCGGCCGTTCTCCGGCCGGAGCGTCGCCGTCCTGGTGGTGTTCCTCGGCACGCTCGCCGTCGTCCTGGGCCTCACCCTCGGCTACGCCTGGATCGGCCTGTTCGTCTACGTCTCCGTCGCCTGCGGCGCCACCCTCCCGATCCGGGCGGCGTACTGGGCGATCGGGCTGAACTCGCTCGCGATGGTCCTGGTGGGCCTGACCGAGTCCAAGTTCGACTGGAGCCTGGTCCTGGTGGTCGTCCTCCTGGGCTTCGCCATGACCGGCGTCAAGCAACTGGTGCGTACGACCGTCGAGTTGCGCAAGGCGCGTGCCACCGTCGCCCAACTGGCCGCCAACGAGGAGCGGTTGCGCCTCGCCCGGGACCTGCACGACCTGCTCGGCCACTCGCTGTCGCTGATCACGCTGAAGAGCGAGCTCGCGGGCCGGATGCTCCCCGACCATCCGGACAAGGCGGCCCAGCAGGTCGCCGACATCGAACAGGTCAGCCGCCAGGCCCTGGTGGACGTCCGCGAGGCCGTCACCGGCTACCGCCGCCCGCGGCTGGCCGCGGAGATCGCCGGCACCCAGGTCGCTCTCACGGCGGCCGGCATCGTCGCCGAGGTGCCCGACGAACCGGACCTCGCCGGCGTCCCCGAGGAGAGCGAGGCGGCACTGGCCTGGGCGCTGCGCGAGGCGGTCACCAATGTCGTACGGCACAGCGGTGCCGGGCGCTGCGCCGTGGAGGTGCTCAGGCGGCAGACGCTGGACGGGTACATGCTCGAACTCTCCGTCGAGGACAACGGATCCGGCGGTTCGGGCAAGGGCCCCGGAAACGGCCTGACGGGTCTGACCGAGCGCCTGGAGAAGGCGGGCGGCACGCTGGAGGCGGGCCGGACCAGAAGCGGGTTCCGGCTGGTCGCCCGCGTGCCCGCGGGCGACCCGCCGGCCGTAGGATCCGGTGCATGAGTCCTACGATCAAGGTTCTGCTCGCCGAGGACCAGTCGATGGTCCGCGAGGCCCTGGCAGCCCTCCTCGGACTCGAGGACGACATCGAGGTCGTGGCCCAAGTGGCGCGCGGCGACGCGGTACTGGCGGCCGTGCGCGAGCACGGCGTGGACGTGGCCCTGCTGGACATCGAGATGCCGGGCTGCACCGGCATCGAGGCGGCGGCCCAGGTCCGCCGGGCGCTGCCCGCGGTGAAGCTGGTCGTGCTCACCACCTTCGGGCGGCCCGGCTACCTCCGCAGTGCCATGGAGGCGGGCGCCGACGCGTTCCTGGTCAAGGACGCCCCGGCCGCCCAACTCGCCGAAGCGGTACGCAAGGTGCTGGCGGGGGAGCGGGTCATCGACCCCACGCTGGCGGCGGCGGCCCTCGCGGAGGGCGCCAACCCCCTCACCGACCGCGAACGCGAGATCCTCCGCGCGGCGGCCGACGGCTCCACCAACGCCGAACTCGCCGCGACCCTGCACCTCTCCCAGGGCACGGTCCGCAACTACCTCTCCACGGCGATCCAGAAACTGGCAGTCAGAAACCGAGCAGAAGCAGTCCGCACAGCCCGCGAAAAGGGCTGGCTGTAGCCCCCTCAGCGGCGCGGCGAACTGCGCGACCGGCCACAACACACCCGCACCGACCCCACCACGCGAACCCCCATGGCGAAGCGGACTCGGGCCGACTGCAACTCCCTCAGGGGCGCGGGGAACTGCGCGACCGGCCACAACACACCCGCACCGGCCGCACCACGCGAACCCCCATGGCGAGCGCGTGCACTCAGTTGAGCATCGCGCGAGCGACCCGCGCCTGCCCCCGCACCCGCTCCGCCGCCGCCTCGTCCGCCGCGGCGACCACGTCCGCGTACGCCTCCAGCTCGGCGGCCCCCCGCAGAAAATCCCCCCGCTGCACGAGCAGATGCGCCCGCTCGTAGCGCAGCCGCGCCGGATGCGACGGCAGCAGCAGCGACAACTCCACCGCCCACAACGCCACGTCCGACCGCTCGGGCCGGGCCGCCGCCCACGCGCGGATGTTGTTCAGGATGCGCGACACCACCTCCAGAGGCGCCGCCGGCACCAGCATCGACCGGTCCAGCGGCGCCCCCGTCGCCCCGGCCACCAGCACCTCCGCGTCGCCCCCGGTGAGCACCCGCCCCCCGTCGAAGGGATCGACCAGCACCTGCGCGTCCTCGGGGCCGAAGCCGACCACGAAGTGCCCCGGCAGGGCGACCCCGTAGACCGGCGCCCCGGCCCGCCGCGCGACCTCAACCCACACCACCGACAGCAGGATCGGCAGCCCGCGCCGCCGCCGCAGCACCTCGTGCAGCAGCGAGGACTCCAGGCGCTGGTAGTCGGCCGGGGAGCCGCAGAACCCCTCCCGCGCGCCGAGCAGATGGTGCAGCGCCGTCGCCCACGACATCGGCCCGCCGGGCCGGAACGGCAGCTGCCCCGCCAGCCGGTCCAGCTCCATCTGCGCGGCGTCGATGCCCGCCTCGTCCAGGGCCCCGTCCGCCTCCGCGCCCACCAGCAGGCACAGCTGCGACAGATCCGGCCGCTCGGACCGCGCCTCCTCGGCGAACCGCCGCCGCAGCTCGGCGGACCGCTCGGGCGAAGGGGGGTATGGGGGACGCATAGCAGGCTCGTGCCCTCTCACGGCGATCGGTACTACTGGCCGCTGCCGGGAGCCGCCGGTTCCCGGTAGTGGTGGTACGCGTGGTGCGCGGCGAAGCCCATCCCGGCGTACAGCGCCTGCGCCCCCGCGTTGTCCGTCTCGACCTGGAGCCAGGCGGCCGAGGCGCCCTCGTCCAGCGCCCGCCCGGCCAGCGCCGCCATCACGGTGGTGGCGAGGCCGCGGCGCCGGAACGCGGGATCCACCTCGACGGCGGCGAAGGACGCCCACCGCCCGTCCACCACGCACCGCCCGATCGCCGCGGGCGCGCCGTCACCGGGAACCGTCGCGAACCACACCGACGGACCGCTGCCCAGCACCCGCAGCGCCACCTCGCTCACGCCCTTGCGCTGATAGCGCGCGAGCCACGCCTCGTCGGCGGCCCGGGACAGCGCGACCTCCGGGCCGCCGGCCCGGTCGGCGACCGGCGCGAGCGCCCCGGTCCACAGCCCCGCGCTCACCTCGCGCACCCACCCGCGCCGCTCCAGCTCCGCGCACAGCAGCTCCTGCGTGCCCTCGGCGCCGGTCGCGGTCTGGACGTAGGCGGGCAGCCCGCGCTCGCCGTACCAGCGCCGTACGGCGCTCAGCGCCTCGTCGAGCGGCAGTCCCGGGTCGCCCAGCGGCAGTACGGAATTGGCGCGCCGGGTGAACCCGGACGCGGCCCGCAGCTCCCACTCGCCGAGCCGTTCGCTCTCCACCGGCCGCCACGCGCGCGAGGAGACCCGGGCGAGCTCCTCGTAGGAGGCGGCGGGTCCGCGGCGCCGCGCCGGGGCCGCGGGCACGACCTTCCCCGCGACCAGCGCGGATTCCGCGATGCGGACGCTTTCGCCGTCCTTCCGTGTGATCAGCAGCACACCGTCGTCCCATGATGTGAGAACACCCACCGTGTCGGTGAACTTCTCCTCCGGGACCGGTGATTCGATCAAGCACCGGACGGAGACCCGTTTCCCCACGTCAGCAGCGGTGATTCGGACCTCGAGACGTCCTTTGGCCGAGATTTCCACAGGTCAGTTCACCCCTCCTGTTCGGATCATGCCCAAGAACGGAGATACTAGGGGCGGGCATCGACGACGCCGCGCTCCCGCGCGCCAGGCGGCGGAGCCTACGGAGGCCCGCCGGCGCCCAATCGAGGAGGAACGACAGCGTGACCTACGTCATCGCGCAGCCTTGTGTCGACGTCAAGGACAAGGCGTGCATCGAGGAGTGCCCGGTCGACTGCATCTACGAGGGCCAGCGGTCCTTGTACATCCACCCGGACGAATGCGTCGACTGCGGTGCCTGTGAACCGGTCTGCCCGGTCGAGGCGATCTTCTACGAGGACGACACTCCGGAGGAGTGGAAGGACTACTACAAGGCGAACGTCGAGTTCTTCGACGAGCTCGGCTCCCCCGGCGGCGCCAGCAAGCTGGGCCTGATCGAGCGGGACCACCCCTTCATCGCCGCGCTGCCGCCGCAGGCCGAGTAATCAGCAGGCGGCCCGCACACCGCGCCGCCTCGGTCCCGTACGGCCGCATCGCCTCGATCGCCGTACGGGGCCGAGGCGTTTGCCGTGCGAGGGCCCGTTGCCGTACCAGAAAGTGAGCCAGATCCCGTGTCCGCAGTCTCCGAACGCCTGCCCACCTTCCCCTGGGACAAGCTGGAGCCGTACAAGAAGACGGCCGCCGCGCATCCGGACGGCATCGTCGACCTCTCCGTCGGCACCCCGGTCGACCCCGTTCCCGACCTGGTCCAGAAGGCCCTGATCGACGCGGCGGACTCCCCGGGCTATCCGACGGTGTGGGGCACCCCGGCGCTGCGCGACGCGATCACCGGCTGGGTCGAGCGCCGGCTCGGCGCCCGCGGGGTCACCCACCGGCACGTGCTGCCGATCGTCGGCTCCAAGGAGCTCGTCGCCTGGCTCCCGACGCAGCTGGGCCTCGGCCCCGGCGACCGGGTGGCGTACCCGCGGCTGGCGTACCCGACGTACGAGGTCGGCGCGCGTCTGGCCCGCGCGGAGTACGAGGTCTACGACGACCCGACCACGCTCGACCCCGAGGGGCTGAAGCTCCTCTGGCTCAACTCGCCCTCCAATCCCACCGGCAGGGTCCTGCCGAAGGAGGAGCTGACCCGGATCGTCGCCTGGGCCCGCGAGCACCGCGTCCTGGTCTTCTCCGACGAGTGCTACCTGGAGCTCGGCTGGGAGGCCGACCCGGTCTCGGTGCTGCACCCGGACGTCAACGGCGGTTCCCTCGAGGGCATCGTGGCCGTCCACTCCCTCTCCAAGCGGTCCAACCTCGCCGGATACCGCGCGGCCTTCCTGGCCGGCGACCCGGCGGTCCTCGGCCCGCTGCTGGAGATCCGCAAGCACGGCGGCATGATGACGCCGGCGCCCACGCAGGCGGCCGTGGTGGCGGCCCTGGGCGACGACAGCCACGTCCGCGAGCAGCGGGAGCGGTACGCGGCGCGGCGCACGGCGCTGCGCGCGGCGCTGGAGGGGCACGGCTTCCGCATCGAGCACAGCGAGGCCAGCCTCTACCTGTGGGCGACGCGCGACGAGTCCTGCTGGGACACCGTGGCCCACCTGGCCGAGCTCGGCATCCTGGTCGCGCCGGGCGACTTCTACGGCCCGGCGGGCGAGCGGTTCGTCCGGGTGGCGCTGACCGCGACGGACGAGCGGGTGCGGGCGGCGGCCGCGCGTCTGTGACGCCGCGCGGCCCGCTGCGGCCGTGGACACGCCGAAGGGGCCCGGGAGAGATCCCGGGCCCCTTCGCCGTACAGGATGTCAGCCGCCGATCGGCAGGCCCTTCACCGGCAGGGTGGCGGGAGCCGGCAGGCCGCCCTTGGTCAGCGAGTCGGTCGGCAGGCCGCCGTCCTTGGTCGCCGACTGGGTGGTGACACCGACGATCTCGCCGACGGAGCCGGCCGCGCTGCCCGCCGCCTTCTGCGCGGCCGGGGCCGCCTTCTTGGCCACGCTGCCACCGGTCTTGCCCGCGTTCGGCACCGCCTTCTTCACGGCGTTGGCGCCGGCGTCGCCCGCGATCCCGGTGACGTTCTGCGCCGCGCCGTCGACGGTGTTGCCGACGCTTGCCCCGTCCAGCGCGGTCAGGCCACCGACGTTCGGGGTGGCGGGGAGCTGGGGGGCAGCGCTTGCCGCGCTCGCCGCGCCGGCCGCGCCGACCCCGGCAGCCGCTCCCGCTGCGACGAGCAGCGCGGCACGGGCGATCCGACGGGTCAGGGGGAGGGACATGGTGCTCCTTCGATGGAGGTTGATCGTCCGGTCTCGGACGCAGTAGTTACCGCTCGAAGGGCTCGAAGGTTGCGGCGCCCCAACGTAAAGAGTTGGCAATGCGTCGCATAATCGGCTGCGGATAAAAACGGGCAAAATGCGCACGGTCCGAAAGTCTGCGGAATCCTTACGCCCCTTTGTTTTCAAGGGCTTTTACGGTTGCTGGGGTGAGGGCGCGAAAACCTGCCCACATCAGGGGCCGGGTATGCCACACCTAACCCGTGCGGGTGACGGACCGTACTACTGCGCAGTGACGATGCGTACCGCGCCCGCGGTCCGCTGGGCCCCGCCGGCGCCGCTCCCCGCGGCGAGCGGGCGCCACCGGCTGTCGGTGTTCCCGGCGACCCACTCGCGGCCGCCGTACTGCACCCGCTCGATGTGCAGCGCCGAGGCGTTGGCCACGGCCCAGTGCGCGAGCTGCCAGCCGCGCTGCCGCACACCGCGGCCCTTGGCCGGGCTCGTGTCCGTGTCGACGGGGAGCGTGACGGTCCGCGCGCTCGGGGTGGAGGCGGGCGCCGGCGTGGAGGCGGCGCCCACCTCGACCGCGGCGGGCTGCAGCGCGTCCCGCCCGAAGTCCCGCACCAGTGCGGCCCGTACGCCGTCCGGGCCCGTCGCCTGCGTCGCGGCCGGGCGGCCGTCGCAGGTCAGCGTGGCGGCCGCGTTGCCGGTGAGGGCGGCGGAGAGCAGCTCGGCGTCCGGCTCGTGCTTGGCGTACGCCTCCGGGAAGCCGCTGCGCTGCACGCGCTGCGCGGCCACCGTGAGCGGCAGCTTGGTGTAGTCGGGCACCTTGGCCAGGTGCTGGTAGAAGGCGCCCGCCGCGTACGTCGGGTCCAGGATCTGCTTCTCGGTGCCCCAGCCCTGCGAGGGCCGCTGCTGGAACAGGCCGAGCGAATCGCGGTCGCCGTGCTCGATGTTGCGCAGGCCCGACTCCTGCAGCGCCGTGGCCAGCGCGATGGTCACCGCCCGCTCCGGCATGCCGCGCCCGGTGCCCACGGCGGCGATGGTCGCCGCGTTCACCGCCTGCTCCGGGGTGAAGTCGTAGGCCGCCTTGCCGTCCCCGTCCGAGACGACCCGGCAGCCCGGCGCGCCTCTGCCGCCGGTGACGTACTGCACCGCGAGGTAGCCCGCGAGCGCGAGGAGGACCACGAGGGCCGCTCCGAACCGGAGGAAGCGGCCACGGCGTTTGGGGGAGGGAGACGGCTCTGGCACGCCGTACAAGGTAGCGGAGGCCGTCGTGACCCATGCGCCCGATGGGGGCGGTGGGGCCGCGCGGTGGCGGGTTAGGGTCGACGGCATGGCCGACACCGCACTTGACCTCACCCTGGACGCTGCCGAGCTCACCGCGCAGCTCGTCGACCTCCCCTCCGAGAGCGGCACGGAGAAGCCGCTCGCCGACGCGATCGAGGGCGCCCTGCGTGCCCTTCCGCACCTGACGGTCGAGCGGTACGGCAACAACGTCGTCGCGCGCACGGACCTCGGCCGCCCGGAGCGGGTCGTCCTGGCCGGGCACATCGACACGGTGCCGATCGCCGGCAACGTCCCCTCGCGGCTGGACGCGGACGGCGTCCTGTGGGGCTGCGGCACGTGCGACATGAAGTCGGGCGTGGCGGTGCAGTTGCGCATCGCGGCGACGGTGCCGGCCCCCAACCGCGACCTGACCTTCGTCTTCTACGACAACGAGGAGGTGGCGGCGGAGCTCAACGGCCTCAAGCACGTCGCCGAGGCCCGGCCGGACTGGCTCCAGGGAGACTTCGCGGTGCTGCTGGAGCCGTCGGACGGCGAGGTCGAGGGCGGCTGCCAGGGCACCCTGCGGGTGCTGCTGAAGACCACGGGGGAGCGGGCGCACTCGGCGCGCAGCTGGATGGGCTCCAACGCGATCCACGCGGCCGCGCCGATCCTGGCCCGCCTCGCGTCGTACGAACCGCGCTACCCGGTGATCGACGGCCTGGAGTACCGGGAGGGCCTGAACGCGGTGGGCATCTCGGGCGGCGTGGCCGGCAACGTCATCCCCGACGAGTGCGTGGTCACGGTCAACTTCCGCTACGCGCCCGACCGTACGGAGGAGGAGGCGATCGCCCACGTCCGCGAGGTCTTCGCGGACTGCGGCGTGACGGAGTTCGTGGTGGACGACCACAGCGGCGCGGCCCTGCCGGGCCTCGGCCACCCGGCCGCGGCGGCCTTCATCGAGGCGGTGGGCGGCACTCCGCAGCCCAAGTACGGCTGGACGGACGTGTCGCGCTTCTCCTCCCTCGGCATCCCCGCGGTCAACTACGGCCCCGGCAATCCGCACTTGGCGCACAAGCGGGACGAACGGGTCGAAACGGCGAAGATCCTGGCCGGTGAGGAGCGCCTGCGGGCGTGGCTGACCGCCTGACCCGGTGACCGCCGTGCCGGGGCCGCTGCACCGCGGACATGCGCACGTCCCCCGTCCGTAACCCGCGTAGATCTACGCTGAGGTGGAAACACCCCGCAAGCGGAGGGAGCGCACATGGCCACCGGGAACCCAGAAGGCAAGAAGGTGCCGCCGGACGAGCAGCGCCTGGGTCCGGTCCTCCGCAGGCGGGGACAGGTCACGGCGAGCACGACCGACCAGCGGCTGCTCGACGCCGGCGGCCCCTCGGACTGGGTGCACACCGACCCCTGGCGCGTCCTGCGCATCCAGTCGGAGTTCATCGAGGGCTTCGGCACGCTGGCCGAACTGCCGCCCGCGATCAGCGTCTTCGGCTCGGCGCGCACCAAGCCGGACTCGCCGGAGTACGAGGCGGGCGTACGCCTGGGACGCGGCCTGGTGGAGGCCGGCTGGGCGGTGATCACCGGCGGCGGGCCCGGCGCCATGGAGGCGGCCAACCGGGGCGCCTGCGAGGCGAAGGGCATCTCGGTCGGCCTCGGCATCGAGCTCCCCTTCGAGCAGGGGCTCAACCCGTACGTCGACATCGGCCTGAACTTCCGCTACTTCTTCGTCCGCAAGATGATGTTCGTCAAGTACGCGCAGGGCTTCGTGGTCCTGCCCGGCGGCCTCGGCACCCTCGACGAGCTCTTCGAGGCGCTGACCCTGGTCCAGACGCAGAAGGTCACCCGCTTCCCGATCGTCCTGTTCGGCAGCGCGTACTGGGGCGGACTGGTCGAGTGGCTGAAGAACACCCTGGTCGCACAGGGCAAGGCGGCGGAGAAGGACCTGCTGCTGTTCCACGTCACGGACGACGTGGACGAGGCGGTCGCCCTGGTCTCCAAGGAAGCCGCTCGCTGACCCCGTCCTACGCGAGTCCCCGGCGGGCGACCGCCGGGGGCCGGTGGCCCGCGATCGCCGCCACCATGTCCAGCACCTGCCGGGTCTCCGCCACCTCGTGCACGCGGTAGACCTGCGCCCCGAGCCACGCCGAGACGGCGGTGGTCGCGAGCGTCCCCACCACCCGCTCCTTGACGGGCTTGTCCAGGGTCTCGCCCACGAAGTCCTTGTTGGACAGGGACACCAGCACCGGCCAGCCCGTCGCGACCATCTCGCCCAGCCGCCTCGTCGCCTCCAGGCTGTGCCGCGTGTTCTTCCCGAAGTCGTGCCCGGGGTCGATCAGCACGGACTCCCGGGGCACGCCCAGCGCCACGGCCCGCTCGGCCAGCCCCAGCGTCACCTCCAGGATGTCCGCCACGACGTCGTCGTACGTCACCCGGTGCGGTCTGGTCCGCGGCTCGGCGCGGCCCGCGTGCGTGCACACCAGCCCCGCCTCGTACCGCGCGGCGACCTCCGCCAGCCCGGGGTCGACGCCGCCCCACGCGTCGTTGAGCAGATCCGCGCCGGCCTCGCACACGGCCTCGCCGACCTCGGCCCGCCAGGTGTCCACGCTGATGACGACGTCGGGGAAGCGCCTGCGCACCTCGGCGACGAAGCCCACCGTCCGCCGCGCCTCCTCCTCGGCGGTCACCTCCTCGCCCGGGCCGGCCTTGACCCCGCCGATGTCGATGATGGCGGCGCCCTCGGCCACCGCCTGCTCCACGCGCGCGAGGGCGGGTTCGTCGCGGAAGGTCGCCCCCTGGTCGTAGAAGGAGTCCGGGGTCCGGTTCACGATCGCCATGATCACCGGCTCGTGGGGCCCGAATTCACGCCTGCCCAGCCTGAGCATCCCCTGTGACCTCTCCTAGAACGTCCTGGGTCCTGTGGCCTTTCGGCCGCCTGCGACCCTAACTGTCGCAGGCGCATGGCACGATCGGACCCTGACACTTTCCGCTTTCCGAGCATCGAGCGTGGGGACCACAGCGATGGTTATGTTCTTGTTCCTGGTCGTCGCTCTCGCCGTCGTGGTCGCCGCGGTGACCCTCGCGGTGGTGGGTGGCGGCGAAGGCCAGGGCCCGCTGCCCGAGGTGGCCCCCGAGCGGCTGCAGGACCCGCTGCCGCCGGACCGACCGGTCGGGCGCGCCGACGTCGACGCGCTGCGCTTCCCGCTCGCCGCCCGCGGCTACCGCATGTCGGACGTCGACGACGCCCTCAGCCGCCTCGGCGCCGAGCTCGCCGAGCGCGACGCCCGCATCTCCGACCTGGAGTCCGCGCTGGCGGGCGCCCGGGCCGCCGCCCACCATGTCTCCATGCACAAGCCGGCCCCCGGCCAGGGGGAGCAGCAGTGAGCGACGGCACCGCGATCGCCGGACCGGACGGCGCCCTGCGCTGCCCCTGGGCCCTGTCCACCGAGGACTACGTGGCGTACCACGACGAGGAGTGGGGCCGCCCGGTCCACGGCGACGACGCCCTCTACGAGCGCCTGAGCCTGGAGGCCTTCCAGTCCGGCCTGTCCTGGATCACGATCCTGCGCCGCCGGCCCGGCTTCCGCGCCGCCTTCGCCGAGTTCAGGATCGAGAAGGTCGCCACCTTCACGGACGAGGACCGCGAGCGCCTGCTCGCGGACGCGGGCATCATCCGCAACCGCGCCAAGATCGACGCGACGCTCGCCAACGCCCGCGCGCTCGCCGGCTGGGCGCCGGGCGAGCTGGACGAGCTGATCTGGTCCCACGCCCCGGCGCCCGGCCGCCCCGCCCCCAAGACCCTCGCCGACGTCCCCGCGGTCACCCCCGAGTCGACGGCCCTGTCCAAGGCCCTGAAGAAGAAGGGCCTGCGGTTCGTGGGGCCGACGACCGCTTACGCCCTCATGCAGGCGTGCGGACTGGTGAACGACCACCTGGAAAGCTGCGTCGCACGCCGGCCGTGAGCGGGGCGGTGCGGGTCAGCGCCCCAGATACTTCGGCTTCTCCTTGTTGACGAAGGCCTGCACCGCGATCGCGTGGTCCTCCGACGACCCCGCGCGCGTCTGCAGCTCGTCCTCCTTGTCCAGCGTCTCGGACAGGGAGTGCGACAGCCCGTAGGCCACCGCCTCCTTGATCGCCCCGTAGGCGACCGTCGGCCCCTCGGCGAGCGCCCGCGCCACCTTCTCCGCCTCGGCCCGCAGCTCGGCGGCCGGCACCAGCCGGTTCGCCACGCCGAGTTCGTACGCCTCCTGGGCCTTGATGCTGCGCGGGAAGAGCAGCAGGTCGGCGGCGCGGCCGGGGCCCACCACCCGCGGCAGCGTCCACGAGATGCCCGAGTCGGCCGTCAGGGCCACCCCGGCGAACGACGTGTTGAAGGCGGCGGTGTCCGCCACGACCCGGTAGTCCGCGGCCAGCGCGAAGCCGAAGCCGGCGCCCGCCGCGACCCCGTTCACCCCGGCCACCACGGGCTTCGGCATCCCGGCGATCGCCCGCACGATCGGGTTGTAGTGCTCCTTCACCGTGCTCATCGTCTGCCCGGAGCCCGTCTCCCGGTCCTGCACCAGCAGCCCGATGTGCTCCTTGAGGTCCTGGCCGACGCAGAACGCCCGGTCGCCGGCGGCGGTCAGCAGCACCGCGCGCACCGCGTCGTCCCCGGCCGCGGCGCCGACCGCCTCCCGCAGGGCGACCTTGGTCGCGATGTTCAGCGCGTTCATCGCCTCGGGGCGGTTGAGCGTGATCGTCGCGAGCCCGTCGCTCACCTCGTAGAGCACGGTGTCGGCCATGGTGTGTCCCCTCCGCTGTCGCGGTTCAGGCGTACCGGCCGGTACGCCCCTGTCCGTAGGACAGCATGGCGGAGAGACACCGGAGCGGACGTGTGACCTGCGTCAAAGAATTATCGACGATTTCCGGTCGGCCAACGTCGACGGGGTGGCGCAGTATCGCAGTCACATCGCCGAATTGAGTGGTTTTGCTCGCGCGCGTTGCCCAAGCGATGCCGACTGATGTTGGTCATCGGGTCCTGAGATGCGGGATAATGGCTTGGAAGCAATGTGTTCGATGCCGGTGTCGCGTGTCCCAGTCCCACGCTGTGGCCCGCGCGTGCCCTCCCGGGCCGTCGGCTTTGACGATGAGCTGGTTTCAGGAAGGGGAACGAGCATGGCGGCCATGAAGCCGCGGACGGGCGATGGCCCGCTCGAGGTGACCAAGGAGGGGCGGGGCATCGTCATGCGCGTTCCGCTCGAAGGCGGCGGTCGGCTCGTCGTCGAGCTGACCCCTGACGAGGCCGACGCGCTCGGCGACGCCCTCAAGAAGGTCGTCGGCTGACGCGGAAGCGACCATACCCCTTCAGCCGCCCCGGCACCCACATGGTGCCGGGGCCGCTGTTTCACCGGGCCTTGCGCCCGGTCGCCGGGCGGCTCAGTGGTCCTGCACCGGCCGCTTGACCGCGCACAGCAGCCCGTCGCCCACCGGCAGCAGCGACGGCAGCAGCTCCTGACTCTCGCGCACCGCGCGCAGCAGTTCCCGCAGCCGCAGCACCTCGGACGGCTGCGGTCCGGAGTCCACCGTGCGGCCGTTCGCGAAGACCCCCTCGAAGACGACGAGGCCCCCCGGGCGCAGCAGGCGCAACGATTCAGCGAGGTAGTCCATGACCTCCTGCCGGTCGCCGTCGCAGAAGACGAGGTCGTAGCCGGCGTCCGCCAGCCGGGGCAGGACGTCCAGGGCGCGCCCCGGGATGAAACGGGCGCGGTTGCTGGCGAAACCGGAGGCGCGGAAGGCCTGGCGGGCGAACTGCTGGTGCTCGGGCTCGGGGTCCACCGTGGTCAGTACCCCGTCCGGGCGCATGCCGTGCAGCAGATGGATGCCGGAGACGCCGGTGCCGGTGCCGATCTCGGCGACCGCCTTGGCGTCGACGGAGGCCGCCAGCAACCGCAGCGCGAAGCCCGTGCCGGGCGCCACCGAGCGCAGCCCTGCCTCACGGGCCCGGTCGCGGGCCCAGAGCAGCACCTCGTCCTCGGCGACGTAGGCGTCGGCGAACGCCCAGCTCGTCTGCCGGTTGCCGGTAATGACCCTCTCCTGTCCCCGTGGTTGCCTCGGCGTGACTGTATCCGTTGGGCCCGGGAACCCGCAGATGGGACCGGGCGTTAATAGGGGTACGGACGACGCCGGGGGGACACAGTTGGATCACGATGAGGGGCAGGCCCCGGAGCAACTGCAGACGCAGGGGTCCGAGGGGTGGCGACCCCTATCAAATTCTCGTAAAACCGCTTATCCGGAGCTAACGGGCGAGGTGGCTATGGTAGGGGCTCCACTGGACACCACCAGAGCCGACAGGGGAGGTGCGGCCGCGCCTGGGGACCGGGCAGGGGTGCTGCGGCGCTTCCTCGGATCAGCAGGCAGGCCGAAATCCGTGAACGACACCGCTGCTGACCACAGCCACGCCGCTGACCAGGCCCAGACCGCGACTTTCTCCACCGACGCGGACGGGCAGGCGTGGACTCCGCCCACCTGGGAGGAGATCGTCAGCACCCACAGCGGCCGCGTCTACCGGCTGGCCTACCGCCTGACCGGTAACCAGCACGACGCCGAGGACCTCACGCAGGAGGTCTTCGTCCGTGTCTTCCGCTCCCTGTCGACGTACACGCCGGGCACCTTCGAGGGCTGGCTGCACCGCATCACCACCAACCTCTTCCTGGACATGGTCCGCCGCAAGCAGCGCATCCGCTTCGACGCGCTGGGCGAGGACGCCGCGGAGCGGCTGCCCAGCCGCGAGCCGTCGCCGCAGCAGGTCTTCAACGACGCGCACTTCGACGCGGACGTCCAGCAGGCCCTCGACACCCTCGCGCCCGAGTTCCGCGCCGCGGTCGTGCTCTGCGACATCGAAGGACTGTCGTACGAGGAGATCGCCGCGACCCTCGGCGTCAAGCTCGGCACGGTCCGCTCCCGTATCCACCGCGGCCGTTCGCAGCTGCGCAAGGCCCTCGCGCACCGTGCGCCCCAGGCCCGGACCAAGGAGCGGCGCTCCTTCGCCCGTGTGCCCGCACTGGGAGGAGGGGGCGCGACCGCGTGAGCGAATCACGACCAAGCCCCGCCGAGAGGCGGCTGGCCGAACAGCATCTGGGAGACCGACTCTCCGCCCTGGTGGACGGAGAGCTCGGTCATGAGACGCGTGAGCGCGTCCTGGCCCACCTGGCCACCTGCGGCAGGTGCAAGGCGGAGGCGGAGGCGCAGCGGCAGCTGAAGAACGTCTTCGCCGAGGCGGCCCCGCCGCCGCCCTCCGAGAGTTTCCTGGCCCGCCTCCAGGGGCTCCCCGGGGGAGGTGACCCGGACGGCGGTGGCTCGCCGTTCGGCGGGGGAGGAATCCCCGGCGGACTCCCCGGACGGCCTGGCGTCACCGGGGTCTTCGGCATGAAGCGGAGCGAGCGCTTCGAGTTCGGCTACGTCCCCGCCTCGCCCGCGCACGCCCCGGTACTGCCGCCGTCCGCGGACCGCGGCTTCCGTATCCACGACGTCAGCCGGCACGAGTCCGAGCGCTCCGCCTCGCGCGGGATGCGGTTCGCGTTCGTCGCCGCGGGCGCCGTCTCGCTCGCCGCGATCGCGCTCGGCGGTGTCACGGCGGGCACGCCCACCGACACCGCGGACGCCCGCGGCACCGGCGCGGGCAGCAACGTCACCCCGGCGCGCACACAGGGCACGGGTGCCGCGACGGCCCCCGAGAACCAGCGCCGCCGCGGCACCACCCCGCTGCTCGCACAGGGCCGGCAGTCGCTGAACGACGTGCCGGTGGCCCCGACCGCGGTCTCCGCACCGCTGCTGCCGGGCGCCGCGAACCAGACGGACGCGGTGCAGGCACGGCAGCAGACCGTGCACACGCTGACCACGCCCGTGATGGCCGGCGCCGCCGTGATGTCCCCGCTGATACGGCCGCTCGAGGCGAACCCGCCCTTCACCCTGACCTCGTGGTCCAAGACCCCCGAGGTCGCGTCCCCCGGCCTGCTCGCCGCACCCGTCCCCGACTCGACTTCCGCTTCTTCCTCCCCCCGCACCTCACACTGACCGGTCTCTGCGTCACGGCCTGCGAACCTGGTTGAATCCAGGGTGGACCGCGTCCGCGGCAGCAAGCCGCGCGCGGAGTCGACAACCGAGGCCATGGCCGACGAGCCGTGCCGTGCCGTGGCCGGCTGTGGGGAGAACATGAACGAGGGGAAGCCCGCGAAGCCGAAGTGGTGGAGCCTGCCGCGCCGGCAGGACTCCGTGGGGGAGGCGGAGGGGGTCCCGTCCGCCGGCGGTGACTACGAGCTGAGCGGGCCGGAGGCAGCCGGCAGCGGGCGTGTTCCCCTGCCCGACGGCGACTTCGAACTGGCCCGTCCGGCGGGTGCGGGCGGCGAAGCCGTGTCCGGCGCCGAAGCAGTGCCGGCCGGCGAAGCCCCGTCCGGCGGTGCGGCCGTCGCGGCCCTGCCCGACGGTGACTTCGAGCTGAGGCGCCCCGAGGACGCGGCCGAGGCGACGGACGCGGCCGACGTGACGGACGTGGCGGACGTGAGCGAAGCCCCCGTGACGGCGCCCGCCGTCGAGCGCCCCGGCCCCCTGCACGACCCGGACCCCTACAGCACCCCGCCGTACGGCGAGCCGGGCCCCTGGGCGCCCGCTCCGCCCGTGCAGCACCCGGCGGCGGGCACACCCGCGCAGGGCACCGCGACACCGGCGCCACCACCGGCCTCCGTGCTCCCGACGCCCGTACCCGTACCGCCGCAGTCCCATGGCGCCCCGGCCCCGGCTCCGGCTCCCATCCCGGCACCCGCTCCCGTGCCCCCGCAGACCCACACGCTGCCCGCCCCCGAGGCCCCCGCCCCCGCGAGCCCGGCCGCCGCCCACCCCGCCACCCCCTGGCACACCTACGACCCCTGGTCGTCCACCCCCCTCCAGCTGCACGGCGCGGCCGTGGAGGACAAGGACACGCGGCGCAGGCGGGTCCGGCGGGCCCTCGTCACCGGCGCCGTCGCCCTCGCGCTGGTGTCCGGAGGCGTCGGCGGTGTCCTCGGGGCCTACCTGGAGCGCAACGGCGGCGTAGGGGCCGTGGAGCTGCCGCAGGCGGGCAAGGAGCCCGCGGGCCGGGCTCCGGACAGCGTCGCCGGGATCGCCGCGCGGGCGCTGCCCAGCGTGGTCACCCTGCATGTGTCCGGCGCCGCGGAGTCCGGCACCGGGACCGGCTTCGTGCTCGACGCCCAGGGCCACATCCTCACCAACAACCACGTCGTCGAACCGGCCGCCGGCTCCTCGGGCCAGATATCGGTGACCTTCAACAGCGGGGACACGGCGAAGGCGACCGTCGTCGGCCGGGACAGCGGCTACGACCTCGCCGTCGTCAAGGTCAGCAACGTGCGGGGGCTCAAGCCCATGCCGCTCGGCAACTCCGACAACGTCCAGGTCGGCGACCCCGTCGTCGCCATCGGCGCCCCCTTCGACCTGGAGGGCACCGTCACCTCCGGCATCATCAGCGCCAAGGAGCGGCCGATCACGGCGGGCGGCAACAGCTCCGACGGCAGCGACGTGTCGTACGTCGACGCGCTCCAGACCGACGCGCCGATCAACCCCGGCAACTCCGGCGGGCCCCTGCTCGACACCCGGGCCCGGGTCATCGGCATCAACTCCGCCATCCGCTCCGCCGACGACGGCTCGGACTCGGGCGGCGGGCAGGCCGGGTCCATCGGGCTCGGCTTCGCCATCCCGGTCAACCAGGCCAAGCGCGTCGCCGAGGAGCTGATCAACACCGGCAAGGCGACCCACCCGGTCATCGGCGTCACCCTCGACATGGACTACACCGGCGACGGCGCCCGGGTCGGGGCGAAGGCCGAGAGCGGCGGTCCCGCCGTCACGCGCGGCGGCCCGGGCGACACGGCCGGCATCAAGGCGGGCGACGTCATCACGGCGGTGGACGGCCAGCGCGTGCACTCCGGCGAGGAACTGATCGTCAAGACCCGCGCGCACCGTCCCGGCGACCGCCTGGTGCTGACCGTGCGGCGCGACGGCAAGGAGAGGAAGATCTCGCTGGTCCTTGGTTCCTCCGAGGGCAGGTGAGGGCCCCACCCGGGCCCTCACAAGGCAAACAACGCCCCAAACCGCCCACGCGACCGCACTCGGAACCCCCGGGACAGTACCGGTCGTACGGGAACGCCGGGTACCGTGGATCCGGCCCGGACCACGGAAGACCCGCACAGACCACCGAGGGCCGAGGACCGAGGGACTCGCAAGGAGCTTCAGGTGTTCAATGACATAGGACCGCTCGAGCTGGTGACGCTCGTTGTCCTTGCCGTGCTCGTCTTCGGTCCGGACAAGCTCCCGAAGGTCATCCAGGACGTGACGCGGACGATCCGGAAGATCCGGGAGTTCTCGGAGAGCGCCAAGCAGGACATCCGGTCGGAGCTCGGCCCGGAGTTCAAGGACTTCGAGTTCGAGGACCTCAACCCCAAGACGTTCATCCGCAAGCAGATGGACAACGACGACCTGGGGCTCAAGGAGATCCGCAACGGCTTCGACCTGAAGAAGGAGATGGCCGAGGTCACGGACGCGGTGCACAGCCGCGAGACCGACGCGCCCTCCTCCCCGTCCGCCGGCGGCTCCTCGTCCTCCGGCGGTCGCGTCGACATGGCGAAGAAGCCCGACGAGGACGAGCGCCCGCCGTTCGACGCGGACGCCACCTGAGCCGGGCCCGCACGGCGCCGAGCTGCGCCCTCGTGCTGCTCACGCGCGCCGTACGTGATGCGTTTCATACCCCGCGGAGCCTGCGCACGGCCTGAACCCACCCCTCGGTGCGACCCACGCGCCGGGCGATTTCCGTGCTGTCCGGAGTGGGGTGGCTATGCTGCCGAGTTGTTGTGCGGACCGTACTTCGAGGAGTAAAGCCGCCCGAAGGGGGGCGGGCCGCTCCGGTCCGACGAGAACGAGGAGGCGTCCGGGCACATGGAGACGACGAGTCAGGCAGTCGCGCAGGCGCCGGGGACGGAGGGCGGACAACCGTTCCCCGTGGCCCGGCGCACGGTCGACGGCTACCTGCTGGCGCCCTTCCCGTGGTACGGCCTCGATGAGGCCTTCACGGGGCCGCGCTGGCTGATGCAGGTGGGGACGGCGGCCGACGGCGCCGTCGAGCACGGTTCGATCGGGCACGGCGACGAGCCCTCCGTGAAGAACGAGTTCGCGGTCGGCTCCGGCGACGAGCCGCGGGAGAAGTTCGCGGTGGTGGTGACCGTCGCGGCGAGCCCCGTGCGGCGCAGCGCCGACGGCACGGGGCTGCTGGAGGCCACGTCGGTCTCCTCGGCGGCCTGGCTGGCCGGTGTGGGGCTGCTGTCCTTCACCTGGCCCGGCCAGATGGACCACTCCCTGCGCGACGACTGGCTGGAGCAGCAGACGGAGACCGCCTGGGCGCTGGCCGACGACCTGTCGGGCCCCGAGTGGTCGACGCTCTCCCTGCCCGTGGACGGCGTTCCCACGCCGTTCCACTACCGGGAGTCCGAGTTCGGCTGGGTCCTGGCCGGCTCCACGCCGGAAGGGGTGCACCTGGGGGCGTACGGAAGAGGCATGAGCGCGTACGGCCTCGCCTTCGCCGTGATCAAGGACATCAAGGCGTACGCATGACGAAGGGGCGCCGTGCGGATGCGGCGCCCCTTCGCTTCAGTGCTGTGTCCCGGCTCAGAACTTGTTCTTCGGCGTGATCCCCAGGGACATGCCCGACAGGCCGCGCTGACGCCCGCCCAGCTTGCCCGCGATGCCCCGCAGGGCCGCGCCCGCCGGGGAGTCCGGGTCGCTCAGGACCACGGGCCTGCCCTCGTCGCCGCCCTCGCGGAGGCGGACGTCGATCGGGATGGCGCCGAGGACGGGGACCGTCGCACCCGTCGTCCGCGTGAGGCCGTCCGCCACCGTCTGGCCGCCGCCCGTGCCGAAGACGTCGACCATCTCACCGCAGTGCGGGCAGGGCAGGCCGGACATGTTCTCGACGACGCCCACGATCTTCTGGTGCGTCTGCACGGCGATGGAGCCGGCCCGCTCGGCGACCTCGGCCGCCGCCTGCTGGGGCGTGGTGACGACCAGGATCTCGGCGTTCGGGACCAGCTGGGCGACGGAGATGGCGATGTCGCCGGTGCCGGGCGGCAGGTCGAGCAGCAGGACGTCCAGGTCGCCCCAGTACACGTCCGCCAGGAACTGCTGGAGCGCGCGGTGCAGCATCGGGCCGCGCCAGACCACCGGGGCGTTGCCCGGGGTGAACATGCCGATGGAGATGACCTTCACGCCGTTGGCCGAAGGCGGCATGATCATGTTCTCGACCTGGGTGGGGCGGCCGTCCGCGCCGAGCATGCGCGGCACGCTGTGGCCGTAGATGTCGGCGTCCACGACACCGACCTTCAGCCCGTCGGCCGCCATCGCCGCCGCCAGGTTCACCGTCACCGAGGACTTGCCGACGCCGCCCTTGCCGGACGCGACCGCGTAGACACGCGTGAGCGAGCCCGGCTTGGCGAAGGGGACCTCGCGCTCGGCGGTGCCGCCGCGCAGGGCGCTCGCCAGCTCCTTGCGCTGCTCGTCGCTCATGACGTCCAGCGTGACGTCGACGCGGGTGACGCCCTCGACCCGCGAGACCGCCTCCGTCACGCGCTGTGTGATCGTCTCGCGCATCGGGCAGCCGGAGACCGTCAGGTACACGGTGACCGCGACCGTCCCGTCCGCGCCGATCCGGACCGACTTCACCATCCCGAGCTCGGTGATGGGCCGGTTGATCTCGGGGTCGTTCACCGTCGCCAGTGCCTCGCGCACCGCGTCTTCGCTAGCCATAAGGACGATGGTACGGCGCCGCACAGGGGCCCCGGGATGCCTGTCACCGGTCGTCTACGTCACGTCCACGCGACCGTTCTGCCGGGAATACGGCGTGCTCGTGGTGGCCGTTCTGCCGCTCCTCCAGCTCCTTGACCATGTCCTGGAGCTCCGAGCGGATCCAGTCGCGGGTGGCGACCTCGCCCAGCCCGATGCGCAGGGCGGCGATCTCGCGGGTCAGGTACTCGGTGTCCGCGATGGAGCGCTCGTTCTGCTTGCGGTCCTGTTCGAGGTTGACCCGGTCGCGGTCGTCCTGCCGGTTCTGCGCGAGCAGGATCAGCGGGGCCGCGTAGGAGGCCTGCAGGGACAGCATCAGGGTCAGGAAGATGAACGGGTAGTTGTCGAAGCGCAGGGCGCTCGGCGCGAAGACGTTCCACGCCACCCACAGGATGATGACGACGGTCATCCAGACGATGAACCGTCCCGTGCCGAGGAAGCGCGCGATGCGCTCCGACAGCCGCCCGAAGGCCTCCGGGTCCCACTCGGGGATGATCCGGCGGCGCGGCGCCCGCGGCTGGTCCAGCCGGGCGCGCGGCCGGGTGGCGGCCGTCGCCCCGGACGGCGTGCGCTCGCGTGTGCTCTCCCGCTCAGGCGTCATGAGCGCCCACCCCCTCGCCCTCGTCCAGATGGAACTCCGTCTCCCGCCAGTCGTCGGGCAGCATGTGGTCCAGTACGTCGTCCACCGTCACCGCGCCCAGCAGCGCCCCGGCCTCGTCGACCACCGGCGCCGCCACCATGTCGTACGTGGCGAAGTACCCGGCGACCACGGGCAGCGTGGCGTCCGGGTCGAGGGTCTGCAGTTCGTCGTCGATGATCGAGCTGACCAGCGTGTACGGCGGGTCGCGCAGCAGGCGCTGGAAGTGCACCGTGCCGAGGTACTTGCCGGTCGGCGTCTCGTCGGGCGGGCGGCAGACGTAGACCTGGGCGGCGAGGGCGGGGGAGAGGTCGCGGTTGCGGACGCGGGCGAGCGCGTCGGCGACCGTGGCGTCCGGCCGCAGCACGATCGGCTCGGTCGTCATGAGGCCGCCCGCGGTGTGCTCCTCGTAGGCCATCAGGCGCCGCATGTCCGCCGCGTCGGAGGGCTGCATCAGGCTCAGCAGCCGCTCCTTGTCCTCCTCGGGGAGCTCGGCGAGCAGGTCGGCCGCGTCGTCCGGGTCCATGGCCTCCAGGACGTCGGCGGCGCGCTCCTCCTTCAGCTTGCCGAGGATCTCGATCTGGTCGTCCTCCGGGAGCTCCTCCAGCACGTCGGCCAGCCGGTCGTCGTCGAGGGCGGCGGCCACCTCGGCGCGGCGCTTGGACGACAGGTGGTGCAGCACGTTGGCGAGGTCCGCCGGGCGCAGCTGCTCGAAGGTGGCGAGCAGGCTCTCGGCGCCCTGTCCGTGCTCCTCCAGGGAGAAGCCGGTGACGGCGGACCACTCGACGGTCAGCTGCTCGCCCTTGGCACGCCGGAAGGCGCTGCCGCGCCGGCCCTTGCGGACGAAGACGCGGTCGACCTCCCAGTCCCGGCGGGCCGGCAGCTGCTGCACCGACACGTCGAGGACGGTGACCTCCTCGCCGGTCTCGACGAGCGTGACCCGGCGGTCCAGCAGCTCGCCGAAGACGAGACGCTCGGTGGGCCGCTGCTCGAAGCGCCGGACGTTGAGCACGCCGGTGGCGATGACCTGGCCCGACTCGATGCTGGTCACCCTGGTCATCTGCAGGAAGATGCGGCGCCTGGTGGGCAGTTCGACGACCAGCCCGAGCACGCGCGGCGGCCGCCGGCCGACGCGCAGCACGACGACCAGATCGCGCACGCGGCCCACCTGGTCGCCGTTGGGGTCGAAGACGGCGACGCCGGCGAGGTGCGAGACGAAGATCCTGGGGGCGCCCGCTGCCATGGGCTGCGCTCCTTTGCTTGCGGGGTGTTTCGCAGTGCTTGTTTCCTGCGGTGATTTCTTTCCGAATTGCCCGCTCAGGTGGGCTTCAGGCTAGCCCGTACCGATCGGGTCCGCCCTGGTGGGACGTCCGGACGGACTGCTTCCGCGGGGTCGTCGGGACCCCGGGTACGCTGCGGTACGCCGCTCACGCCCCACCACCGAAAGGCAGCCCCTTCTGTGACTGCGATTGCCCTCGGCCGTAGGCGCCGGACCACGCTGCTGGGAGCGATCTGCGCGCTGGTCGTGGCGGGGACGGGCGTGCTGGCGGGGTGCAGCGACGACCCCGACGCGGGCACCAACGGGGTCGGCAAGCTGCCGGCCGCCACGATCCAGTCGAAGACCCGGGCGGCCGCGGCGGCGGCCGAGTCCGTGCACCTGTCCGGCGACGTGGTCACCAACGGCCACACGTACAAGCTCGACATGCGCCTGAAGTCGGAGGGCGCCACCGGCTCGGTCACCTCCGACGGGCTGGCCTTCGGGCTGCTGCGGATCGGCGAGCAGCTGTACCTGAAGGCCGGCTCCGGCTTCTGGAACCACGCGGACGGCGACACGGGCAAGGCGTCCGCCAGCAAGCTCGACGGCAAGTACGTGAAGGTGCCGCAGCGCGATCCCGCGTACAAGAAGTTCAGCGGTTTCACGGACATGGACGTCCTCCTCGGGGGTCTGCTCACGCTGCACGGCTCGCTGGCGACGGACGGGCATCACGAGCAGTCGGGTACCCGCACCATCCGCATCACCGGCGACAAGGGCTCCGGCGGCACCCTCGACGTCTCCCTCCAGGGCAAGCCCTATCCGCTCCGGCTGGAGCGTGCGGGCGGCGCGGGCACGATCTCCTTCTCGTCCTGGGGCGAGGACTTCGCCCTGAACGAGCCGAAGAAGACCGAGACCGTGGACTACGGCAAGCAGCTGCCGACGTCCTGACGTCCTACCGCCGTTTCCGCTTCCTCAGCAGCAGCCTCGGCAGCCCCGCGGGGATCGGCCGGCGCGTGGTGGCGGGCGTCGGCAGCGGCGCCTCGGCCAGATCGCCGTCGGGCAACTCCGTTGTCGCCCCGGCGGGTTCCAGGCGCAGGACGCGGCATTCGCGGGACCAGCGCTCGGTCATCGCCTCGCCGTCGGGGGCGTTGAGCCGCTTGCCCTTCAGCTCGGCGACCGCGGCCGACCACTCCTCGGACCCGGGCGTCAGCTCGACCACCTTCGCCGGCCAGGTCACCAGCCGGCCGCCCTTGTCCTTGCTGCGGACGGTCACCTCGGCCCCGCCCCCGTCGGTCAGCCCCGGCAGCGGCTGCTCGCCCGGCCCGTCGCCGACCAGGCACGCGGCACCCTCGTGCCACACGTGCCACAGGGCCCGGGCCGGCACACCGGGACCGGCCACCCAGATGAGGCCGGACTTCTTGGTGGCCTCCTCGACGAGGGCCTGGTCGAGCAGCTCGCTTGTCATGGGCCCAGCCTATCCAGGCACGCTCACAGCCAGCCGTTGCGCTTCAGCGTGCGGTGGATGCCCAGGCAGATGCAGACGGTGATGCTCATGATCACCGGGTAGCCGTACTTCGCGTGCAGTTCCGGCATGTACTTGAAGTTCATGCCGTAGACCCCGCACACCATGGTCGGTACGGCGATGATGGCGGCCCAGGACGTGATCTTGCGCATGTCCTCGTTCTGCGCCACGGACGCCTGCGCGAGGTTGGCCTGGAGGATCGAGTTGAGCAGCTCGTCGAAGCCGACGACCTGCTCCTGGACGCGGACGAGGTGGTCGGCGACGTCCCGGAAGTACTTCTGGATGTCGGGGTCGATCAGCCGCATCGGCCGCTCGCTCAGCAGCTGCATGGGGCGCAGCAGCGGCGAGACGGCGCGCTTGAACTCCAGCACCTCGCGCTTGAGCTGGTAGATCCGCGCCGAGTCCACACCGCGCGAGACACCGCCGCGCCGGCCCGGCGAGAACACCTCGGTCTCGACCTCGTCGATGTCGTCCTGGACGGCGTCGGCGACCGCGATGTAGCCGTCGACGACGTGGTCGGCGATCGCGTGCAGCACCGCCGAGGGGCCCTTGGCGAGCAGCTCGGGGTCGTCCTGCAGCCGGTGGCGCAGGGCGCGCAGCGAGCCCTGGCCGCCGTGCCGGACGGTGATGAAGAAGTCCTGTCCGGTGAAGCACATGACCTCACCGGTCTCCACGACCTCGCTGTTCGCCGTGAGCTGGTCGTGCTCGACGTAGTGGATGGTCTTGAAGACGGTGAACAGGGTGTCGTCGTAGCGCTCCAGCTTGGGCCGCTGGTGGGCCTGGACGGCGTCCTCCACGGCCAGCGGGTGCAGCCCGAACTCACCGGCGATCCCGGAGAATTCGGCCTCGGTCGGCTCGTGCAGGCCGATCCAGACGAAGCCGCCGTCGCGGCGCACCAGGCGCATCGCCTCGTGCGGGGACAGGGACCTGCCGGTGTCGACGCGGGCACCGTCCCGGTAGACGGCACAGTCGACGACGGCGGAGGGGGTGGAGGGGTCGCGGGTCGTGTCGTACGCGCCGGCGTCCCCCCGCACCGGGACGCGGGACGGCCGGACCGCTGCGCGCAGGTCGCGGATCATCGACATGGCTGGCTCCTTCGTGTCAGGCGACGACGGGCGCCGACGACGGCTGGAACTACCCGGAATGGGGACGTCCTGGCGTCAGGTGTTTGGCACGTCCACAAAGCGGGGAGCACCGCACCGTCGCGGTGGCGGACTTCGCTGCTGATTCAGATCAGACAGATCAGGCAAAACGAAACGAAGTGCTCTTCCGCGGGAAGACGTGAGCGTGAAAGGCGGCGGTCAGCCAGAGCCGGATCAGCTGTATCAGCGGCGGGAAGAGCGAGTGGTACTGCACGGGTGACTTCGATCCATGACAGCCCCACCTCCTCCGGCCGGTCCCTCGTAAGGGACGTTCCATTCCCGTAAGGGAGTCTCACAGGCGTCGGGACTTGATGCGACGCTTCTGCGTGCTGCCCCGAACGACGCGGGCAAGACTATCAGCAGCCCTCTGTGTCAAGGCGCCGCTTTGCCCTGTACTGACGAGTTCTATGCTCGCGGCATGGTTGATGTTCTTCCTCTGGTCGAGGCCCGGTTGCGCAGCGCGTTGGGCGAACCGGACGCCCGCGCGGCCGTCACGTTCCTCGGCACCGATCGCATCGAGGTGCTCCGGTTCCGGGAGGGCGACATCGTCCGCTACGCCACCCTCGGCATGTCCGCGCAGCCGATGAGCGACCCCACGGCGGTGCTCGCCGACCCCCTCAAGGGCCCGCGCGCCGAGCTGGTCCTGTCGGTGCGCGGCGGCCTCGCCGACACCGACAAGGCGCTGCGCCCGCTCGCCGTGCTCGCCGCTTCCCCGCAGGTCGAGGGCGTGGTCGTGGCGCCGGGCGCCTCGCTCGACACCGGTGAACCCCTGTGGCCCGGCGCGCCGTTCAGCTCCGTGCTGGTCGCCGAGCCGGGCGGCCTGGTCGAGGACCTCGCCCTCGACGAGCCGCTCGAGCCGGTGCGCTTCCTGCCGCTGCTCCCGATGACGTCGAACGAGGCCGCCTGGAAGCGGGTGCACGGCGCCCAGGCCCTCCAGGAGCGCTGGCTGACGAACGGGACGGACCTGCGGGATCCGTCCCGCAGATCCGTCCCGCTGGACTGACGGCAGGGTGAGCAAGCTCACCAACCGGTGGCCGGAAGGCGTCAGTTGGCAAAGACGGTGACGCTGTCCTCGGCGGCGTGCCGCGGCTCCAGCTCCTCGGCGTCGTGGGTGAGCGCGTTCCGCCGTACGAACACCACGACCGCGCCCAGGACGGCGGTGACCGCCGCGACCACGAACGGGACGTGGAGGTCGGTCCACTCCTCGATCTTCGGGGCGAAGTACGGCGCGGCCGCCGCCGCGAACCAGCGCACGAAGTTGTAGCCGGCGCTCGCCACCGGCCGCGGTGCGTCCGAGACGCCGAGCGCCAGCTCCGTGTAGACGGTGTTGTTCACGCCGATGAAGGCGCCCGACAGGATCGTGCAGACGACGGCCGTGGTGTGGCTGCCGTAGCCGAGGACGAGGACGTCCGCCGCGAGCAGCACCAGCGAGCCGCCGAGCACCCGCAGCGAGCCGAAGCGCCTTTGCAGGCGCGGGGCCACGAGCACCGAGAAGACGGCGAGCAGCACGCCCCAGGCGAAGAACACGGCACCCGACCGGTACGGCGTCATGTTCAGCACGAACGGCGTGAAGGCCAGCACGGTGAAGAACGTGTAGTTGTAGAAGAACGAGGAGACCGCCGCCGAGGCGAGACCGCCGTGGCCGAGGGCCTTCAGCGGGTCGAGCAGCGAGGTCTTGCGGGCCGGCCTCGGCTGCTCCTTCAGGAACGCCGTGATGCACAGGAAGCCGACCGCCATCAGGAAGGCGGTTCCGAAGAAGGGGTAGCGCCAGCTCTGGTTGCCGAGCAGCGCGCCCAGCAGCGGGCCGCACGCCATGCCCAGGCCGAGGGCGGACTCGTACAGCAGGATCGCGGCGGCGCTGCCGCCCGCCGCCGCGCCGACGATGACCGCGAGGGCGGTCGAGACGAAGAGCGCGTTGCCGAGGCCCCAGCCCGCGCGGAAGCCGACGAGTTGGGCGACCGAGTCCGAGGTGCCCGCGAGACCCGCGAAGACCACCACGAAGGCGAGCCCGAGCAGCAGGGTCTTGCGGCCGCCGATGCGGCTGGAGACGAAGCCGGTGATCAGCATCGCGACGGCGGTGATCAGGAAGTACGAGGTGAAGAGCAGGGAGACCTGGCCGGCCGTCGCGTCCAGGCCCTTGGCGATGGACGGCAGGATCGGGTCGACGAGTCCGATGCCCATGAAGGCGACGACGGACGCGCCGGCCGTCGCCCACACGGCCTTCGGCTGCCGCAGGATGCCGCCCGCTCCCGCGTCGAAGGGGTCGTCCATGCTTCCTCCACTCCCGTTCAGGATTAGTTGGTATATGCACATAGTAAGTTAGAGCGGCTAAATAATGCAAGCTACATCTAGTTCTGTGCGGTGCGGTGGCCGGTGAAGGGTTCCGTCCGGACGGGTGATCGTCCTTGACGTGACGGGGCGCGGGTAGGACCGTGGGGCCCTATGAGGGGCGAACCCAGTTGCCCGAAGTGTGGTGGCCGGGTCAGGGCTCCCGGACTCTTCGCCGATTCCTGGCAGTGCGATGTGCACGGCACCGTGCATCCGCTGCAGCCCGTGATCCCGCCCAGCGTCGAGGCCCTCAGTGTGGTGGTGCACCGCACGCAGGTACCGGTGTGGATGCCGTGGCCCCTGCCGGTGGGCTGGCTCTTCACGGGAGTGGCGTGCGCCGGCGACGACCGGCACGGCGGCCGGGCCACCGCGGTGGCGTGTTCCGGACCGGGGCCGCTCGGCGGCATAGGGGAACTGATCCTGGTCGCCGAGGAGCTCGGCGTCGGACTCGGCGCGCGGTACGCGGGCATCGACGGCCCCGACCCGGGGCCGTACATGAACGTGGAGAAGCCGCCCCAGGCCAAGGTGCTGGCCGGCGGCCGCCCCACCCCGCTCTGGCACGTCACCGACAGCCCCGACGACCGCGCCGTTTTCGCCGGCGAGGCGCGCGGGCTGTGGCTGTGGGCGGTCGTGTGGCCCGAGCAGTCGGGGCTGCTGATGTACGACGAGCTGGTGCTGACGGATCTGCGGGACGCGGGGGCGGAGGTCGATCTCGTGCCGTGCGGGGCGTTGTCGCCGCGCTTGCTCGAGCCGTAGCGCTTGCCCCTGCCCGGAGGGGTGCTGTAGGGGGTGCTCGTCCGGTGCGGGTGTGACAGGGGACCGGGAAAATCCGGTTATCCTTGAGCGTCCTCATCCGTCCCGTCGTCGCCTGGAGTCCGCGTGGTGCGTATCGATCTGCACGCCCACTCCACCGCTTCCGACGGTACGGACACGCCCGCCGAGCTGGTGCGCAACGCCGCGGCCGCCGGGCTGGACGTCGTCGCGCTCACCGATCACGACTCCACGCGCGGGTACGCCGAGGCGATCGCCGCGCTGCCCGAGGGGCTCACGCTCGTCACCGGCGCCGAGCTGTCCTGCCGTGTCGACGGCGTCTCCATGCACATGCTGGCCTATCTCTTCGACCCCGAGGAGCCGGCGCTGCTCGCCGAGCGCGAGCTGGTGCGGGACGACCGGGTGCCGCGGGCCCAGGGCATGGTCGCCAGGCTGAACTCGCTGGGCGTGCCGGTCACTTGGGACCAGGTGCGGCGGATCGCCGGGGACGGCTCGGTCGGGCGGCCGCACGTCGCGACCGCGCTCGTCGAACTCGGCGTCGTGCCGACCGTGAGCGACGCGTTCACCCAGGACTGGCTCGCCGACGGGGGCCGCGCCTTCGTCGAGAAGCACGAGACGGACCCCTTCGAGGCGATCCGGCTGGTCAAGGCGGCGGGCGGGGTCACCGTCTTCGCGCACCCGGCCGCCAGCAAGCGCGGCCGTACGGTGCCGGAGTCCGCGATCGCCGAGATGGCCGCCGCGGGGCTCGACGGCATCGAGGTCGACCACATGGACCACGACGAGGAGACGCGGGCGCGGCTGCGCGGGCTGGCGAAGGAGCTGGGGCTGCTGACCACCGGCTCCAGCGACTACCACGGCAGCCGCAAGACGTGTGTGCTCGGCGAGTACACGACGGATCCCGAGGTCTACGGCGAGATCGTGCGGCGGGCGACCGGGGCGTTCCCCGTGCCGGGGACCGGCGGGGCCTGAGTCCGCCCTCGCTCCTCACGTCCGTTCTTCCCCTCACCGCAAGGCCAGTTGCTCACCCATGTTCGACGTCGCCGTCTTCGGCTCCCTGTTCCTGACCCTGTTCGTCATCATGGATCCCCCCGGGATCACCCCGATCTTCCTCGCGCTGACCGCCGGACGCCCCGGCAAGGTGCAGAAGCGGATGGCCTTCCAGGCCGTCTGCGTCGCCGGCGGCGTGATCACCGTCTTCGGGCTGCTCGGACACCAGATCCTCGACTATCTGCACGTCTCCGTGCCCGCCCTGATGATCGCGGGCGGGCTGCTGCTCCTGCTCATCGCGCTCGACCTGCTGACCGGCAAGAACGAGGAGCCGAAGCAGACCAAGGACGTCAACGTGGCGCTCGTGCCGCTGGGCATGCCGCTGCTGGCGGGCCCCGGCGCGATCGTCTCCGTGATCCTCGCCGTGCAGAAGGCCGACAGCTTCGCCATGCAGGCGTCGGTGTGGGCAGCGATCCTCGCCATCCATGTCGTGCTGTGGCTGGTGATGCGGTACTCGCTGCTGATCATCCGGGTCATCAAGGACGGCGGCGTGGTCCTGGTGACGCGGCTCGCGGGCATGATGCTCTCCGCGATCGCCGTGCAGCAGATCATCAACGGCGTCACCCAGGTGATCAACGGCGCCTGAGCGGCGCCGGGGCGCCGGCGCCCCCTGAGACGCGAAACCCCCGCGCGGCGTCGGTGCCGGGCGGGGGTTTCGAAGTGTGCGCGGTGATCCGCGTCGGTCAGGTGGTTATACGGCCGCACTCTCGGCGGGCCGGATCCAGAGTCGCTGTCCTATGGCGGCGGCCTGCTGGACGATCCGGTCGACGGAGGCGGCGTCCACAACGGTGCTGTCCACGGTCGTGCCGTTGACCTCGTCGAGTCGCATGATTTCGAAGCGCATGCCTCTCCCTTCGTCGCGCTGCCATCTGATTCAGTCAACGGTTACCGCGTTACAAACATTCCCTACGCTAAATAAATTTTTCGAACGTCTAACTACTGACCGGTAGCGACAAGTCACGAGACCGACCGGGACCGGTTGTGTTCGCAGCGTGACCGCCGGGACAATGGAGGCGATGAACGACGACCTCGAGGCCCTCAACGCCCGCATCGACCGCACGAACGAGCTGCTGCAGCGCATGCTCGCCGAGGTGGCGAAGACGCCCTCGACCCATGCGATCTTCGTCGACGCGGGATACCTCTACGCGGCCGCGGGGCGCCTCGTCGCAGGCACGGAGGACCGCCGGGCGTTCGACCTCGACGCGGAGGGGCTGATCGAGGCGCTCATCGACAAGGCCCGCACGATCTTCGCGGACAGCCGGCTGCTGCGGGTCTACTGGTACGACGGCGCGCGGCGCCGTATCCACACCGCCGAGCAGCAGTCGATCGCCGAACTCCCGGACGTGAAGGTCCGGTTGGGCAATCTCAACGCCAACAACCAGCAGAAGGGGGTCGACTCGCTGATCCGGACGGACCTGGAGTCACTGGCCCGGCACCGCGCCATCAGCGACGCGGCCCTGCTGGGCGGCGACGAGGACCTGGTGTCGGCGGTGGAGGCGGCACAGGGGTACGGCGCGCGGGTGCACCTGTGGGGCATCGAGGCCCCCGAGGGCCGCAACCAGGCGGAGCCCCTGCTCTGGGAGGTCGACAGCCAGCGCACCCTCGACCTCGACTTCTTCAAGCCGTACGTGGCCCGGCGCACCGCGGCCGCCTACGAGGCCACCGCCTCCCGGCCCACCCGTGAGGACGTCCGCTTCGTCGGCGCGCAGATCGCGGCGAAGTGGCTGGCGGCCCGGGGCCGGGAGTCGCTGGTCGAGCTGCTGCCCGGCCACCCCTATCTGCCGGGCTCGGTCGACCAGGACCTGCTGGTGGAGGCGGAGGGCCTGCTCCAGTACTCCCTGCGCGGACAGGCCGATCTGCGGCGGGCGCTGCGGGACGGGTTCTGGGAGCACCTGCAGGCGCAGTACTAGCGCCGGCCGGCCTGCGGGGGCTGTTCGGCGGGGGCGCTGCGGTCCCAGAAGTCGGCGAAGGCGCGGGCCGTCTCCAGGGGCTGGTCCGTGTTGGGGGAGTGCTCGGCGCCCTGGACGACCGTGCGGTGCGCGCGCAGCCGTAGCGCCATGTCGTCGAGCAGGGGCACCGGCCAGGTGTCGTCGCTGGAGCCCGACAGCACGTGGAACGGCAGCGGCAGGGCGGCCAGCTCGGCCACGCGGTCCGGTTCAGTGCACAACTGGCGCCCCGTGGCGAGGAGTTGGGCCGGCTTGTTGCCCATCCAGCGGCGGCGCAGGTCCTCCCGGTCGCCGAGCCCGGCGTCGAGAGAGCCGGTGTCGGTCTCCTCGGGCGGCTCCAGGGCCTGGATCGCCTCCCACACCTCGGCCATGTCCATCACGGTGAGCGCGTCCCGCAGCAGCTTCACGCGCTGCTGCTGGGAGACGGAGATCTGGGCCGGTCCGGAGGCCATGAGCGTGAGCGACCGGAAGGGGGCGTGGTCGAGCAGGACCGCGGCGCGCGCGATCTGCCCGCCGAGCGAGTGCCCGACGAGGTGCACGGGGGTGCCTAGGGCAGCTGCCTGGGCGAGCACGTCCTGCGCCAACTCGGCCTGGGCGTAAGCCGATTCGTCGTGCTCGGGGCCCTGGGACTCGTACTGCCCCCGCCCGTCCACGGCGACGGTCCGGTAGCCGCGTGCGCCGAGCACCTCGTGCAGCGGGTTGAAGTCCTCCTTGCTGCCGGTGAACCCCGGCAGCAGCAGCGCGGTCCCCCGGGGCGCGGCACCGTCCGCCACGGGCGAGTCGACGGCGGCGAACTCCCCGCGCGCGGTGCGCAGCGAGTACGCCCGGGCGCCCGGAGGCGGGGTGAAGGTCGGAGGCCTGCTCATGGAGTGAGGTTAACCGGCGTGGGTGCCGGGCCGGCGAACGGGCGGGGACGGGCGCGGGCCAGGGGCCCGAACGCCGACGGCCCGGCCCACACGAGGTGGGCCGGGCCGCCGGTCGGGTGAGCGATCAGCTCTCCGCGGGCTCCGCGGCGGCCGTGGCCTTGCGCGGGCGGCGCGTCCTGGGCTTCGCCTCGGCCGCTTCGGCGGCGACCTCGGCGGCAGCCGTGGCCTTGCGGGTCCGCGTACGGGGCTTGGCCTCGGGCTCGTCGGCCGCCTGGGCCGGGATCTCGGCGGCGACAGCCTTCTTGCGGGTGCGGCGCGGCTTGGCCTCGGCGGCCTCGGCCGTGTCGACCGCGGTCTCCGCCGGGGCGGCGGCCTTGCGGGTCCGCGTACGGGGCTTGGCCTCCGCGGCCTCGGCGGTGTCGACCGCCGTCTCGGCGGCAGCCGCCGACTTGCGGGTGCGGCGGCGCGGCCTGGCGGCCGGTGCCTCGTCCTCCGGGGCCTCCGCGACGGCGGGGGTCTCCACGACCACCGGAGCCTGCTCGGCGACCGTCTCCACGGCCGGCGCGGCCTCCGCGGCCTTACGGGTGCGGCGACGGCGCGGCTTCTCCGGAGCCTCAGGGGCGTCCAGAGCGGGACCCTCCGCCGTCGTGACGGCGGCTTCCGCAGCCTCGGGCGCGGTGGCCGTGGCCGGCACCGGCTCGGACGCGGCACCACCGCGAGTGCGGCGACGGCGGCGCAGGCTGCGGGGACCGCCCTCCTCGGACGAGGCGGTCTCCGCCACGGCCTCGGGGGCGGCGGCCGCGTCCAGCGGCGTACCGCCGCGGGTGCGGCGACGGCGGCGCGGCGTACGCTCCGGGCGCTCACGCTCGGCGGGCCGGGACTCGGACCGGTCGCCCCGCCCGCCACGGCCGTTCCGGCCGCCGCGACCGCGGCCGCCGGTCTCACCGAGGTCCTCCAGCTCCTCCGCGTCGAGACCCGCGCGCGTGCGCTCGGCACGCGGCAGGACACCCTTGGTGCCCGCGGGGATCCTCAGCTCCTCGAAGAGGTGCGGGGAGGTGGAGTACGTCTCCGGCGGGTCGTTGAAGGTCAGCTCCAGCGCCTTGTTGATCAGCTGCCAGCGCGGGATGTCGTCCCAGTCGACCAGCGTGATCGCGATGCCCTTGTTGCCCGCGCGGCCGGTACGGCCGATGCGGTGCAGGTAGGTCTTCTCGTCCTCGGGCGACTGGTAGTTGATGACGTGCGTCACGCCCTCGACGTCGATGCCGCGCGCGGCGACGTCGGTGCAGACGAGGACGTCCACCTTGCCGTTGCGGAACGCGCGCAGCGCCTGCTCACGGGCGCCCTGGCCGAGGTCGCCGTGGACCGCGCCGGAGGCGAAGCCGCGCTGCTTGAGCTGGTCGGCGAGATCGGCCGCCGTGCGCTTCGTACGGCAGAAGATCATCGCCAGCCCGCGGCCCTCGGCCTGCAGGATGCGCGCGACCATCTCGGCCTTGTCCATGTTGTGCGCGCGGTAGACGTGCTGCGAGATGTTCGCGACCGTCACGCCCTGGTCGTCCGGCGCGGAGGCCCGGATGTGCGTGGGCTGCGACATGTAGCGGCGGGCGAGACCGATGACCGCGCCCGGCATGGTCGCCGAGAACAGCATCGTCTGGCGCCGGACCGGCAGCATGTTGATGATCTTCTCGACGTCGGGCAGGAAGCCCAGGTCGAGCATCTCGTCGGCCTCGTCCAGGACGAGGGCCTTGACGTGCTTGAGGTTGAGCTTCTTCTGGCCCGCGAGGTCCAGGAGCCGGCCCGGGGTGCCGACGACCACGTCGACGCCCTTCTTCAGGGCCTCGACCTGGGGCTCGTAGGCACGGCCGCCGTAGATCGCGGTGACGCGGACGTTGCGCACCTTGCCGGCGGTCAGGAGGTCGTTGGTGACCTGCTGGCACAGCTCGCGCGTGGGGACGACGACGAGCGCCTGCGGGGTGTCGGTGAGGTCCTCGGGCTTCGCGCGGCCCGCCTCCACGTCCGCGGGGACGGTGACGCGCTCGAGGAGCGGGAGGCCGAAGCCCAGCGTCTTGCCGGTGCCGGTCTTGGCCTGGCCGATGACGTCCGTGCCCGAGAGGGCGACGGGGAGGGTCATCTCCTGGATGGGGAAGGGGGTGATGATGCCGACGGCCTCGAGGGCCTCGGCGGTCTCGGGAAGGATGCCGAGATCTCTGAACGTGGTAGTCAGGGTGCTGCCTCTTCTGTGTACGCGGTGCGAGGCGAGCGCGGGGGTCGAAGACGGACCGTGCCGGGGACGTCGGCTGCCTTACGATGTTGCCGTAGGGCACGGGACCTCTGCCGACGCTCTAGCGCTCGTACCGCTGAGGTGTCCCTCCGGCCGTCGTACGCAATGTGCCGTACGGCCTGGGAGGGCTGTCGGGTCGGAGCCGATCGGGCCACCGACCGGGCATCCTCATACGTGCGGCCCGTCGACTACTCGGCAGGCGCATTACCACCATACCCCGGAATCCCGCACACACGATGGCCGATTTGGTCACGTAGCCGTCATCACACTGATTGACCAGGGACTTCCGCCGCCCGGCAAGCGGACTATTGTGCGCTTCATGACGACGTCTGACAACACCTCTGACGCACCCTCCGAGCACACCGGAGTCGCCGCCCAGGACTGGGCGAAGGCCTCCGCCGACCCGCAGTACCGGGCCGCGGTCGTCGATCTCCTCGGTGCGCTCGCGTACGGCGAGCTCGCGGCGTTCGAGCGGCTCGCGGAGGACGCCAAGCTGGCCCCGACGCTGGCCGACAAGGCGGAGCTGGCGAAGATGGCGTCGGCGGAGTTCCACCATTTCGAGAGGCTGCGCGACCGGCTCACGGAGATCGGCGAGGAGCCCACGCACGCGATGGAGCCCTTCGTCGCCGCGCTGGACGGCTTCCACCGGCAGACGGCGCCCTCGGACTGGCTGGAGGGGCTCGTCAAGGCGTACGTCGGCGACTCTATCGCCAGCGACTTCTACCGCGAGGTGGCCGCGCGGCTCGACGCGGACTCGCGTGAGCTGGTGCTCGCGGTGCTCGACGACACCGGGCACGCCGGCTTCGCGGTGGAGAAGGTGCGCGCCGCGATCGACGCCGACCCCCGCGTGGGCGGCCGTCTCGCTCTGTGGGCGCGGCGTCTCATGGGCGAGGCGCTGTCGCAGTCGCAGCGGGTGGTCGCGGACCGGGACGCGCTCTCCACGATGCTCGTGGGCGGCGTGGCGGACGGGTTCGACCTCGCCGAGGTCGGCCGGATGTTCTCCCGGATCACCGAGGCGCACACGAAGCGGATGGCGGCGCTCGGGCTCGCCGCCTAGCGGCTAACGGCTAGCTGTCACTTCCGCGGCCGTCACTTCCGCGGTCGTCACGGCCGGTTCGATCGTCATGATCGGGCCGGCCGTCGCGATCCGGCCGGTCGTGGTGACCAGGCCGGCCGTCCTGCCGGTCCCCGTCGGGATCACGCCGGCGCGGAGCGCCGGCGGAGTCTCCCTGCCGGGCGCACCAGCAGGGACAGCGAGGCGGCGGACACGATCGCCGCGCCGAGGAGATTCAGCAGGACGTTGCCGGGGTCGAAGGCGCTGTGCGTGATGAAGGCGCCGAACAGGCCTCCCGCGGCGCCCGTGGCCAGCACCAGGGAGCGGGCGGGCAGCCGGTGGGCCAGCCGGTGGTTCGCAGCCCACCCCAGCACCAGACCGAGCAGCGCGGAGCCGAGCGCTTCGATCAACAACATGGGGCCCTCCCACGGCCAGACTGCGCGTCACGGTCGTAGCCCGTCATACCCGTGACCTGCGGAATGCAATCCTCCTCTGTGCGCCCCTTGTGCTCCATATGTGAAGAGAAGAATCTTCGCGGAACGAGCAGGGCCCAGGGGGTGTTGACCCCCGGGCCCTTCTCCCTGTCCCATCCCTCCCACCCCCCCCAACCCCCCCTCCTCGGGGGTGGTTTTCCCCGCTCCCCATCTACCGGGCGCGCCT